>NZ_JAWUEA010000029.1:0-55997 GCF_036663475.1 Rouxiella sp. T17
CGGGATTCTCAAGGGTGTTCGCTTAGGAACATCCTTGAGGCGGTCTGCGCCGCCGCGCAGTAAGCGAAGCGCATGCACTTGAACTTGAACTTGAACTTGAACTTGAACTTGAACTTGAACTTGAACTTGAACTTGAATTTAAATCTAAAAAACCTATTTTAAAAAAAAGGAGCCCTTAAAAAGAGCTCCCAAAATTCTCCAATTTTGCCCCTTACCCGATGGTCATTAGGCTCGCATTTCCTCCCGCCGCCGCAGTGTTCACACTCAAAGAGCGTTCAATCAGCAGGCGTTCCAGCAGGATGTTGGTTTCACCGCGTGCAAAACCCTGCACCGAAACAATAGGGCCCGGACGTTTGGCGAGCAGCTGGCACAGGTCGCGTAGCTGATCGGCATCACCGTGGTAAATCACTGCGTCGAACTCGAGATTGCTGCTCTGCCAGTCGGCGGCAAAATCAATGCGATCCTGTACGGCTTTCGGCAGGCGTTTGAACAACTCGCGCTGCACTTCAGCCTCCGGCCACAGCACGCGACAACCCGTGGCGGTTGCGGCGGCTAACTGAATCAGCGCGTCCTGCGGGTTGTCCGCCAACGCCAATACGCGTTCGCGCGGCAGTAGGGCGTACGTGTTGCGCTCTCCCGTCGGGCCAGGCAAAGTACGCAGCGTTCCGCCCTGACTCCAGCCGGCGAGATCACCACATAGCGCGGCTAACTCGTTGTTTTCTTTAGTCGCCCATTCCGTTAAAGCCTGATGCGGTGCCAGCAACTGACTGCGCACGGCAGCATCCAGCGGCATCGGATCTTTATCGTTATTCAACAGCGCGTGAACGGCGCTATCTGGACGACTCGCCAGCAGGCGATACAGATAGAGCGGACCGCCCGCTTTAGGTCCGGTTCCTGACAGGCCTTCGCCGCCAAACGGCTGCACGCCGACCACTGCTCCCACCATATTTCGGTTCACGTAGAGGTTACCGACCTTGGCACGCGCCGTCACGCGCAGGATTGTTTCGTCGATACGCGTGTGAATGCCGAGGGTCAGGCCATAACCCGCTTCGTTGATCTGGTCGATAAGTTTGTCGAGATCCTGACGGGCGTAACGCACAACGTGCAGCACAGGGCCGAAAATCTCTTTCTTCATCTCGTCAAAGCTGTTCAGTTCAATCAGCGTCGGCTTGATAAAGGTGCCACGCGACCACTCTTTACTGTCGTCGGCGTTGTTCTGTGCAGCCTGATAGACCTTGCGACCTTTGGCGCGCAGAGTGTCGATATGATTTTCGATGTTGGCTTTCGCTTCGGCATCGATAACCGGTCCGATATCGGTAGAGAGGCGCTCCGGATTACCCATGCGACATTCGGCCATTGCGCCGCGCAGCATTTGCAGCGTGTGATCGGCGATATCTTCCTGAATACACAGCACGCGAAGCGCAGAACAACGCTGACCCGCGCTGTCGAAAGCCGAGGCCACGACGTCGGTCACCACCTGTTCGGTTAGGGCGGAAGAGTCGACAATCATTGCGTTCAACCCACCGGTTTCGGCAATCAGCGGCGTAGGGCGTCCCTGCGCGTCAAGGCGTCCGGCGATATTGCGCTGCAAGATGCCTGCAACGTCGGTCGAGCCGGTAAACAGCACGCCGTGTACGCGTTCGTCATTAACTAAACGCGCGCCGACGGTTTCGCCGCGACCCGGTAGCAGCTGCACCACGCCGGCCGGCACGCCAGCTTCGAGCAGAATACGCACGGCTTCGGAGGCGACCAGCGGCGTCTGTTCGGCCGGTTTTGCCAGCACGCTATTACCGGCGGCCAGCGCGGCGGCAACTTGTCCGGTGAAGATAGCCAGCGGGAAGTTCCACGGACTGATACAGACCACGGGGCCAAGCGGACGGTGGCTATCATTACTGAATGCACTTTCGATCTGACCTGCGTAATAGTGCAGGAAGTCAACGGCTTCACGCACTTCGGCGATGGCGTTGGCGAAGGTTTTACCTGCTTCACGCACCAGCACGCCGAGCAGATTTTGCATTTGCGATTCCATCAGTTCGCCCGCGCGATGCAGGATAGCCGCACGTTCTTCCGGCGGCGTGGCGAACCAGATAGCGCCAGCGTGCGTCGCGCAGTCGAGTGCCAGCGTGATTTCAGCGTCAGTGGTTTCACGCACCTGACCCACAATATCGTTCGGTTCGGCAGGGTTAATCACGTTTTCGAATGCATTTTCATCTGCGGCGTTTTCAGAAAGCTTTTCGCCCAGCATCGGCTCGGCACGCAGCGGATGGGCCGCGCTGGTCAGCAGGGCGCTCGACAGCGACGCCAACCGGTGTTCGTTCGACATATCTAAACCTGCCGAGTTGGCGCGATTGGCACCATATAAATGACGCGGCAGGGCAATACGCGGATGCGGCAGGCCAATTTGACCCTCTTCGGCGGCCAGCTGTTCAACGGCTTTAACCGGATCGGCCACCAGCTCGTCGAGCGGCAGAGTGGCGTCGGCAATTCGGTTTACGAAAGAGGTATTCGCGCCGTTTTCCAAAAGACGACGTACCAGATAGGCCAGCAGCGTTTCGTGCGTCCCGACTGGCGCATAGATACGGCAAGGGCGGTTGAGTTTGCCGTCGGCAACTTTGCCTACCACTTTTTCATACAGCGGTTCACCCATGCCGTGCAGGCACTGGAACTCATACTGTCCCGGATAATAGTTGTTGCCCGCCAGCTGATAAATCGCCGCCAGCGTGTGCGCATTGTGAGTCGCAAACTGTGGATAGATGAGATTCGGCACGGCAAGCAGCTTGCGTGCGCAGGCCAGATAAGAGACGTCGGTATACACTTTACGGGTGTAAACCGGATAATCTTCCAGACCATCAACCTGCGCGCGTTTGATTTCGCTGTCCCAATAGGCGCCTTTAACCAGACGAATCATTAAACGACGACGGCTGCGCTGTGCCAATTCGGTGAGGTAGTCAATGACCATTGGGCAACGTTTCTGGTAGGCCTGAATGACAAAGCCAATGCCGTTCCACCCTGCCAACTCTGGCTCAAAGCACAGTTTTTCCAGCAGATCGAGGGAGATCTCCAGACGATCGGCTTCTTCAGCATCGATATTAATGCCAATGTCATACTGGCGCGCCTGAAGCGTCAGGGAAAGCAGGCGCGGATAAAGCTCATCCATCACGCGCGCGTACTGCGCACGGCTGTAGCGCGGATGCAGCGCCGAGAGTTTGATCGAAATCCCCGGGCCTTCATAAATTCCGCGACCGTTCGAGGCTTTGCCAATCGCGTGAATCGCCTGCTGATAAGAGAGCAGATAAGCCTGCGCATCTTTTTCGGTCAGCGCGGCTTCACCCAGCATGTCGTAGGAGTAACGGAAACCTTTGTCTTCGTGCTTGCGGGCATTGGCCAGCGCCTGCGCGATAGTTTCGCCGGTCACAAACTGCTCGCCCATCAGGCGCATTGCCATATCGACGCCTTTACGGATCAACGGCTCGCCGCTTTTTCCAATAATGCGATTCAGCGAGGTCGAGAGCTTGGCTTCGTTATGTGTCGCAACTAAACGGCCAGTAAATAGCAGGCCCCACGTGGCAGCGTTGACGAATAAGGAAGAGCTGCGGCCAAGGTGCGACTGCCAGTTGCCGTTGCTGATTTTGTCGCGGATGAGGGCATCGCGCGTTGATTTATCAGGAATTCGCAACAGCGCCTCGGCGAGACACATCAGCGCGACGCCCTCCAAAGAGGAAAGCGAGAACTCTTGCAGCAGGTTTTGCACTATTCCGGCGCGTCCACCTGCACTCTTTTGGTGCCTCAGCGCGTCGGCCAAATCATAAGCCATCTTGTGCGCGGCAGTATCGAGAGGCGCGGGAAGACGAGCCTGCTCCAGCATCATCGCTACCGATTCCGGTTCTGGACGACGATAGGCCGCCGTAATCGCCGCGCGGCTTACCGACTGCGGATGAATTTGCTCGGCGAAGTCGAGGAAAGGCTGATGTTCAACAACCACGGGCAGCGCGGCATCTTCATTATCCGCCCCGTTGCCGTTAGCTAGCTCAGGCAGGCCAGCGCCCGTCTCAAGCTGCTCCAGATAGGAATAAATCGCCTGTTTGATCAGCCAGTGCGGCGTGCGATCGATACCCTGTGCGGCCTGTTTAATTCTGTCGCGCGTGGCTTCATCCAGCTTCACGCCCATTGTCGTTGTTGCCATTCCCGAGAACTCCGTTTTTAAGTAAAACCCAGTCATTTATCGATACTATCAATGATGTTGCAACTTAGTGCAACCTAAGTGAATGCATGAACTGTGCCGACTTTGAAATTAGTGATCTATTTAACATTTTCATAACGGCATGATTATTGCTTAGCCTATTTGCAGGTTGTGAGAGGTGCAACTTTGTAAAACGGGCTCAGCAAAAAAGATGCAACCCAATGTCACAAAGTTGATTTTTTCCGGTTGGCATTATGTTGATAAGACGTTAAAAGTCTTGGCCTGAACAAAATGCTCCACTAGTATCCCCTCGCCGGAAAAAGCAAAACGATTGCGGATAGGGAAAGGGGGCCTGTATTTCGCGCGGCAACTTTTGAAAACGCAGGAGGGTAACCTGCCGTTTTTAAGGTGTGATTGAAAGATAAAGATAACTACACGGAGAATTTGCATGACAATGAACACACCGATGCTGGTGACATTTTGTGTCTATATTTTTGGCATGATACTCATCGGGCTCATCGCGTATTTGCGAACCAAAAACTTTGATGATTATATCCTTGGGGGACGTAGTTTAGGCAGTCTGGTTACCGCACTCTCGGCGGGTGCTTCAGACATGAGCGGCTGGTTATTGATGGGATTGCCGGGCGCGATTTTTGTTTCGGGCATTTCCGAAAGCTGGATTGCTATCGGTTTGACGCTTGGCGCGTATCTTAACTGGAAACTGGTGGCCGGACGCCTGCGCGTTCATACCGAAGCCAACAACAACGCCTTAACGCTTCCCGATTACTTCACGCACCGGTTTGAAGATACCAGCAAGCTGCTGCGCATCATCTCAGCTGTCGTAATCCTGATTTTCTTCACTATTTACTGCGCATCGGGCATTGTTGCCGGAGCACGTCTGTTCGAAAGTACTTTCGGTATGACCTATGAAACCGCGCTGTGGGCCGGTGCTGCCGCCACTATCGTTTATACCTTTATTGGTGGTTTCCTGGCGATCAGCTGGACCGATACCGTGCAGGCGTCGCTGATGATTTTCGCGCTGATCCTCACGCCGGTTATCGTTATTCTGGCGGTAGGCGGTATCGATTCGTCAATGATGGTTATCCATGCGAAAAGCCCTGAATACACCGACATGTTTAAAAACATGAATCTGGTCGCGATTCTGTCACTGCTGGGCTGGGGCTTGGGCTACTTTGGTCAGCCGCACATTCTGGCGCGCTTTATGGCTGCCGATTCGCACCACACTATTCGTAATGCGCGCCGTATCAGCATGACCTGGATGATCCTGTGTCTCGCCGGTACTATCGCCGTCGGCTTCTTCGGTATCGCCTATTTCGCCAATAATCCAGGCGAAGCGGGCAACGTGACGCAAAACGGCGAGCGCGTATTTATCGAGCTGGCAAAAATCTTGTTTAACCCGTGGATTGCCGGCGTGCTGCTCTCTGCCATTCTGGCGGCGGTGATGAGTACGTTAAGCTGTCAGCTGCTGGTTTGCTCGAGCGCGATTACCGAAGATCTCTACAAGGCTTTCCTGCGCAAAGGCGCGAGCCAGAAAGAGCTGGTTTGGGTAGGGCGTTTGATGGTGCTGGTGGTCGCGGTCGTGGCAATCGCACTGGCGGCGAATCCAGATAACAAAGTGCTGGGTCTGGTGAGCTACGCGTGGGCTGGTTTCGGCGCGGCCTTTGGTCCGGTGATCCTGATTTCCGTGACGTGGTCACGCATGACGCGTAACGGCGCGCTGGCCGGGATGATTATCGGTGCGGTAACCGTGCTGGTGTGGAAACACTACGCGTGGCTGGATCTGTACGAAATCATTCCAGGCTTCATTTTCGCATCGATAGGCATCGTGCTTGTCAGCCTGATGGGTCGCAAACCTTCCGCTTCAATCGACAAGCGCTTTAATGATGCAGAGGCGCTCTATAACACGAAATAAAGAGCACTCTTTATAACCAACTTTTTATACCTAACAAAAAATCCCCCTTTGAACAGGGGGATTTTCATTTGAAATCTACAGTCTAGAGTTACAGACTCACTGCTTTCTCTCGAAAACGTTATCTCTGCGCCAGCTCTGCAATCAGCACTTCAGCGGTTTCTGCCGAAGAGGTTGGGTTTTGTCCGGTAATCAATAGGCCGTCGCGCACCACGTAAGAGGCCCAATCATCGCCGCGCGAGTAATTTCCGCCCAGTTTGATCAGCTCATCTTCTACCAGGAAGGGCACGATGTTAGTCAGCTGTACTGCTTCTTCTTCCGAATTGGTAAAGCCGGTGACTTTCTTGCCTTTCACTAACGGTTGACCGTCGGCAGCTTTCACATGGCGCAAGACGCCCGGAGCATGACACACCAGCGCCACCGGTTTTTGGGCCTGAATAAAGGCTTCAATCAGCGCGATCGACGCTTTGTCTTCTGCCAAGTCCCACAGCGGGCCGTGACCACCCGGATAAAATACGCTGTCGAAATCGGCCTGTGACACGCTGCTCAACGGCACGGTGGTTGCCAGCTGCGCCATCGCCTGCTCATCGGCTTCAAAACGATGGGTCAATTCGGTCTGGAACATCGGCTCGTTGCTTTTCGGGTCCAGCGGTGGATTGCCGCCCTTCGGCGAAGCCAGCGTTATTTCAGCGCCCGCAGCTTTGAAAGCGTAATAAGGAGCTGCCAACTCTTCGAGCCAAAAACCCGTTTTCTTGCCGGTGTTACCGAGTTTGTCGTGCGAGGTCAGAACCATCAGAATTTTCATTACGCTTTCCTTTATTTTTAGACTGAGATTTAGGTTTTGGGATGTTTTTGAACACCGCCATCATCTCTTGTCGTGACATATTCTAGAAATTTATTTAACTTATCGTAGATATTCATAACGGAAATAACTCGATGAAATACGATCTCAACCTGTTGCCCGTGTTGGTGACCCTGATGGAAGAGCGCAACGTAACCCGCGCGGCAGAGCGGCTGGGCATGACGCAACCGGCGTTGTCGAATGCGCTAAACCGACTGCGTGAAACGCTGCAAGATCCGCTGTTTATTCGTGAACGTTACGGCATGAGGCCGACCCAAAGGGCAGAAGAGTTAGTTCAGGTGATAAGAAACGCGCTGGCAAATCTCGATGATGTAATTTTGGGCCAGCAGGATTTTGACCCGTCACAGGCCACGCGGCTGTTTACGTTAGCCTCAAACAGTTATGTCGAGTTTGTGTTGATGCCGCTGATTGTGGCGCGACTGCGGGAATCTGCGCCCGGTGTGCGGATTCGTTTTATTCCGTATGGCAATGACCTGATCGAAACGGGCGTGATTTCAGGCTCCACGGACATGGTGCTGGGCAGGGTGATGGACCCGCCGAATAATCTGGTGGTGCAGCATTTGATGGACGAAGGGCTGGCCTGTCTGGTGCGGGCCGATCATCTCGAAATCGGCGACAGCATGAGTTCGGAGCAGTACGAGCGCATCAAGCACGTCAACGTTTTGCCGCCGGGCAGAATGCGTGCGGGGCTGTTTCAGGCGCTCGAGCAGCGCAATCTTAAACGACAGGTCGCTATCTCCGTGACGCATTTTCTCGCCGTGCCGGAGATGATTGCCGTAACAGATTACTGCGCCACGCTGCCGAAACAAATTTGTCGTCATTTGGCGAACGATAAACGGGTTAAGGTCTTGCCCGCGCCGGTCGATCTCGGCACGTTTCCAGTAGAAATGGCGTGGCACGTGCGCTATCGCCACGATCCCGCTCATCGCTGGCTGCGAGCAATGATTGTTGATGTCGCGAAAGCGTTAATGGCAACGGAAATGGCAGCAGAGACGGATAAAAGAAGTTAAGGCTTATTTTTCAAGCCGTAACGGATCAATAAAAGTGGCAACCCGCTCGAAATCCTGAAATCATCGGAAATTTTCCCAAAATAGAAATAATATATTTACGAAATTATTACTCTGGCCTCTTGTTTTTATTCCTAATGGAATGATAATCACAATCGTTTTCATTTTTACCTAACTTTACAGATTTGCCTCAGGTATCGATGTCGACGCGTTGATTTTCAATTAAGTCGCTGGAGTCATCCCTATGTTTGTTCCATTTCTGATTATGTTCCGCGAAGGGCTCGAAGCCGCCCTGATTGTCTCCCTGATCGCCAGCTATCTTAAACGCACCCAGCGCGGACATTGGCTCGGCACGGTGTGGTGCGGCGTGATTGTTGCCGCCGCACTGTGTCTCGGGCTGGGCATCGCTATTAACGAAACCACCGGCGAGTTTCCACAAAAAGAGCAGGAGCTGTTTGAAGGGCTGGTCGCGGTGGTCGCGGTCTGTATCCTGACTTACATGGTGTTCTGGATGCGCAAGGTCTCGAAATCGATCAAGGTGCATCTTGAGGGCGCAATCGACCAGGCGCTAAATTCCAACCGTGGACAGGGCTGGGCGCTGGTGGCGATGGTATTTTTTGCCGTGGCGCGCGAAGGTCTCGAATCCGTATTCTTCCTGCTTGCAGCATTCCAGCAGGATGTCGGCATTGAAGCGCCCATCGGCGCAGTGTTAGGTCTGGTCGCCGCCATCGTGCTCGGCTTTGCGATTTATTACGGCGGAGTAAAGCTGCAATTAGCCAAGTTCTTCAAGTGGACCAGCCTGTTTATTCTATTCGTCGCGGCAGGGCTGGCGGCAGGAGCGATTCGCGCCTTCCACGAGGCCGGACTCTGGAACGGCTTACAGGCGACGGCGTTTGATCTCAGCAACGTGCTGTCAACCGACTCGCTGTTCGGCACGCTGCTGGAAGGGATGTTCGGCTACCAGCAAGCCCCGTCAGTCAGCGAAGTCATCGTCTATTTCCTCTACCTGATCCCGGCCTTGATTCTCTTTTTCTTACCGACCCAAAAACAGCTCAAAGGCGCAACCTCGTCCGCAGGCCATAAAACACAGCGCTAAAATGGGCGCACAGTCACCTACAACAGCAAATCTTAATCGTCAGGGAGTTCGTTATGTCCGCTTCAAGTAACGCGTTAAATCGTAAGGTTTTTTTCCGCTGCAAAGCGCTTCAGCTGGCGCTGCTTTCACTGCCCGCCATGACTTTCAGCGCCAATTTGATGGCGGCAGACGTGCCACAAGTAAAGATTACGGTGACCGACAAACAGTGTGACCCGATGCAGCTGACCGTGCCTGCGGGCAAAACGCAGTTTGTTATCCACAACGCCAGTAAAAAGGGCCTTGAGTGGGAGATTCTGAAGGGCGTGATGGTTGTGGAAGAGCGTGAAAACGTGGCGCCGGGCTTTACCCAAAAGATGACCGCCAATCTTGAAGCGGGCGAATATGACATGACCTGCGGCCTGTTGAGTAATCCAAAAGGTAAACTGATTGTCACGGCGGCAGGCGAAGGCGCGAGCAGCAAGCCAGACGCGATGGCGTTAGTTGGCCCTATCGCCGAGTATAAAGTCTATGTCACTCAGCAGGTTGGCGAGCTGGTAACCCATACCAAAGCCTTTACCGATGCCATCAAGCAGGGCAACCTTAAACTGGCTCAACAGCTTTATCCGTCAACGCGCGTTTACTATGAGCGCATTGAACCTATCGCCGAGCTGTTCTC
The DNA here is from genome assembly GCF_036663475.1 of Rouxiella sp. T17. Lineage (NCBI taxonomy): Bacteria > Pseudomonadati > Pseudomonadota > Gammaproteobacteria > Enterobacterales > Yersiniaceae > Rouxiella > Rouxiella sp. T17. The sequence goes on from NZ_JAWUEA010000029.1 coordinate 9,731, forward strand.
TGACCTTGACGGCAGCATCGACGCCCGTGAAGATGATTTCGAGAAGAAAGCCGAAGACCCGAAATTTACCGGCTTCCACCGTCTTGAAAAAATCCTGTTTGCGGATAAAACCACTCAAGGCACCGCCGAGCTGGCAACGCAGCTTTATACTGACACGCAGGACCTGCAAAAACGTATCACCGACCTGACTTTCCCACCTAATAAAGTGGTGGGCGGCGCGGCGGACCTGATTGAAGAAGTGGCCTCAAGCAAAATCAGCGGCGAAGAAGACCGTTATAGCCGCACCGATCTGTGGGATTTCCGTGCTAACCTCGACGGCGCGCAGAAAATCGTTAACCTGCTGCGTCCGCTGCTGGTCAAGGCTGACAAACCGCTGCTCGATAAAATCGACGCCAACTTCAAAACCGTGGATACTCTGCTGGATAAATATCGCACCAAAAACGGTTATGAGAATTACGAGAAGCTGAGCGATGCCGATCGCACCGCGATGAAAGGGCCGATTACTACGCTGGCTGAAGATTTAGCGAAGCTGCGCGGGGTTCTTGGGCTCGATTAAAGATCAACATTAAGCGATGACCATCTACCGATGAGCAATGATCGATGAGCATAACAAGCGGTCACCGCGTTGATTAAACATAAAGATAGATCGCCTCACCCGATGGATGCATCGGGTGAGTTGAGGCAATGATGAGTAAAAAAGTAGAATCGTCCCCGAATAACACGTCGAAAATTTCTTCTTCCCGCCGTCGCCTATTGAAAGGCGCAGGATTGTTGGGCGGGGCGTTTGCCCTTGGCGGCGCGACCACCCACGCCTCACAGGCGCCGGGTGCGAAACCAAGCTATACGCCCGGCACCGTTTCTCCCGATGAGCGTTACAGCGCACAGCCGTTTTATGGACCACATCAGGCCGGAATTTTAACTCCGCAGCAGTCAGCGCTGTCGCTGGTGGCTTTCGATGTGCTTGCCGGCAATAAGGCGGATCTTGAACGACTCTTTCGTTTGTTGACGGCGCGCTTTGAATTCCTTACCACCGGCGGCGCGGCACCCAGTGTTGATCCTAAATTTCCGCCAATGGATTCCGGTATTCTCGGCCCGAAAATCTATCCGGATAATCTGACCCTCACTTTGTCGGTCGGCGATTCGCTATTCGATAATCGTTTTGGCTTGCAGTCGCAAAAACCTATCAAGCTCCAGCGGATGCCGCGTTTTCCGAATGATTCGCTCGACGCCAGCCTGTGTCACGGCGACGTGCTGCTGCAAATTTGCGCCAATAATGCCGATACGGCGCTGCACGCGCTACGCGACATCATTAAACACACCCCCGATCTGCTGGCCGTACGCTGGCGTCGCGACGGTTTTATCTCTTCCCACGCCGCGCGCAGTCAGGGCAAAGAGACGCCGATTAACCTGCTGGGCTTTAAAGACGGTACTGCTAATCCAGATACGCAGGATAAGCCCCTGATGGACAAGGCTATTTGGGTCACGGCCGATCAGGGTGAGCCGGCGTGGACTACCGGCGGCAGCTATCAGGCGGCGCGTATTATTCCGTTTCGCGTAGAATTCTGGGATCGCACGCCGTTACAAGAGCAGCAGACTATTTTTGGACGCCACAAAGACACCGGCGCGCCGCTGGGCATGAGTAAAGAGCACGACGTGCCGGATTACAGCAAAGATCCCGACGGCAAAGTTATCCCGCTCGACGCGCATATACGGCTCGCTAATCCGCGCACCAAAGAAACGGATAATAATCTGATGCTGCGTCGCGGTTACAGTTATTCACTGGGCGTTTCCAACGCGGGCCAGCTTGAAATGGGCCTGCTGTTTATCTGCTATCAGCACGACCTCGAAAAAGGTTTTTTGAGCGTCCAAAAGCGGCTCAACGGCGAGGCGCTTGAGGAATATATTCGTCCGGTCGGCGGCGGATTTTTCTTCGCTTTGCCGGGCGTAAGCGATCAAAACTATTATCTGGGACAGGGGCTAATAGAAGCTTAATTCGAATAAAAAGATAAACGGATAAGCGAAATATAAAAGTTAATCATTAACGTATCTGTTATAAAAATCGGCATTCTTTTTACAAGAGATTGCCGATGACATTAATTACTTCTGTAGAAACATCTGGGAATTCCAAGGTAGAAAACAAAGATCAGCCGCTTCGTTGTATTAATTTTTACTCTACTGTGGATAATATTAAAAATTCTATTCATATTCCCTCGATCTGTTCAGAATGGATATGGAAAATAGGCGACAACACTTTCCAGCTTTCTACCAAGCTTATAGAGCAACTCCAGCAGCGCTACGACATTAATAAAATGGTCGAGTGTCCAGATACAGAAACTCAGACTCTGGCCGCATTAAGTTTTTATCTTAATCCGCAGCAAAATAAATTGCCGGTTCATTACTTATTAGGGCCAACCTCGGCCTTCTGCGTATTCTATGCCACGTTGAGTCGCCTATTGGGCCATACGATTAGTCGCCATACCAACTTGGCGTGTCTGCCGCTGGCGACCTATCTTGCCGGTAGCTGTGAATCGTTGATGGAAGGGGATAATCGCCAGCTAAACCCTACTAAATCATTAGCCTGGCAGACGCCTGAAGTCTTAATAGGGCATGAGTCGCAGGATTTATTCCTCGATATCTGCCCCCGTCAAAACCAAAATTTAGCCTGCCGGGCGCCGCCGGAAATAGGTTTACCCAATCATAATCCCCTTTACGGGCCAAGAAGCGAAAATCAACTTTACTGGTTGGCGCCGCAATCAACGGCTTTATATCGCAGCGCCTTGGATAATCCTGCAATATCTCGTTGTGAACGGCTCGGCAATAATAAGAATATTACAAATTCACCGCAGAATAGCGCCGCGCTATTCCTAGACATCGATACCCAGCATCAATTAGCGACTGTAGCCGTGGTGAGTGAACAACATCCACTAACTATAAATACCCAGCAAGACGCGAAAGCGCTATTTTATTTGCCTGAAAGAGAGGGGGACGGTGCCGAAAATAAGCATATTGCCGTTAAGCAATATAATGATTCTGCTCTCAAGGGAGTGATCGTTGAAAAAGTGGAACGAAGCGTTTGGGATATGACGACATTTTTGGCAGCCCAATTTTTTACGCTTCCTTTAGCGAAAGCAGATTTACCGCCCACCTATTTTTCGCCTTGGCGGCCTAGATTACCTGTTGATGCACCTAGTGTTGACTCTGCGCCAATAATTACGGTCAATAAAGATTATCTCTATCAGCTAAATACCACGGATGAAGCAGGAACTTCACAGCCTTTATTCGCTAAAGCGGATAGCGCACCTAACTGTTTAGCTACGTTATCAACAGCGCCTGCTGCCGTAAAAGCCGTAACCTTGCTTGAAATGATCCATCGATTACATCTTTGGATAGAGCAGCTTTCGACGTCTGATATCGAGCAAACAATTCATCGGTATATTTCCCAACAGTCTCAGGCGTGGGGCATCAATCTAGAAACCGCGGATAATGCTGTTGCAAACCGGGCTTATATCGAGCTTATTTCCTGTTTCGACCTCACGATGAAACAGGGCGCAAACAGTGAAAGTTTGGCTTACTCGCCGGAAGAGACGCAAAAATTCCTTACGTTGCTTTTAGCCGATTCGCCTTTTGAACATAATGAAGAGTTACATTCAGCCCTTATCGCTTCTTCGCTGGCAGAGCCGCTATTAGGCAAGCTGCTATTTAAAGCATTGGCGAACGCATTGCCCATAGGCAGTGCCTTACTTGATATTGGCTATCAGCGCCTGCGTTATTTTATTACCGCACACGGGCCGCTGACATATGCAGTACTGAACACGCTGCTGCAAGATATTCAAAGCGCTGTCAAAAATAACCTTGTAAAAGCCGTTAACGACAAACACGACTCTTCAAATACCCTGCTTGAAGCGCGCCAGCTAGCCAAAATTCTATTTTGGCATCAGCGTATGCTCGAATATGCTTATCCATTCTTCCTGCTGCGTGATAGGCAAGATCTCAAAGAAAAACAGTGTTTGTCCAGAGAGGGATTATTAATTAATCTCGGCGTGATGCGGTTGCCCTCAACTGAAATTGATGCTTCTGTCACGGCTAAAGAGCTCAGCGCGTTAGGACAAGATTTATTGCTTAACAGCTCAATCGACGAATTGCTGAATGAATGTTCCGCTCTGGAAAACTTGTTTCTTATTCCCGGACAGACAGCAGGTCGCGGCATCCATTATCTTGCTGAACAGTTGAAGCGGGAAGGGGTACTCGTGTTGAGCTTTATTGATGCCAGACGTTTATTAACCGAACAGCTCAATCATCCTAATACCAGCATCGTGGCAAGTAAGGACGCCTATCTGCACTATTTACAGACGAAACGGCAGTTATATGCGTTTGCCCTGCAAAATATCCCTTCTCTAGATCAGCAGCTGTTCAACAATGCCTACAAAAGCGTCTCAAAACTCAATGCAGGCATTAAGCTAAACTTTATCCGAATGAGTGATAGTCGCCAAACTGAAGTTTCCCGCGTCTGTATCGGCTTTACGATTTCTTGCGACCTAGACAGCGAAGATAATCAAATAAGGAAGGATAATGATCGGATAACCGCCAAACGGCACTATTTTATCTCTTTACTGCCTATTCAAAGCGACACCACGCAGGCTTTGGCTTTTGATCTCTCGACCGACTGGCCTGATACCCCAGCGGCGCAACTTGCTCTAATTAATGGCTTAGGTAAAAGCGAGTTTGTCGCCCGTCTCTCTCCAGAGATGACTCCTGATATTAACGCGTTACATTTTTATATTCAGGGCGGCGGCGACCTTGTCAATTCGTCGGCAACGGGGGATTGGGCAGAGAGTGCCGACAGGTTGGCACGAGAAATCACCGAGCGGCAATTTGTTAATCTTACAGTGCCTATAGTGACTAAAGAAGAGTTACATCCTGCTAATATCGCCCGGACTCAGGCGACAAAAGGGTCCTGGTTTACCCGAGCCCTCAACCAGCTTATTTATTTAACGCCAATAGGCAATTGCAAAGATGCCATTACCGAGATCAGCCACGGACAAGTCGCCGCGGCAATTCTTGATGGCGCTTTTTGTTTATATGCTTTTTTTCCGGCGGGCAGCGAAGAAGAGCTTGGAATTAAAACGGTCGCTAATGTCATAAAAAACGCCCTTAAGTCGCTGATGGAAAATAGTGCCGAACCGGCAGTTCATGCGGCAGTGCATGAAGCGGAAAGGCCGCCATTACTCGGCAAACTCGAACAGACATTGCATATCGTAGAGCAAGAACTTAAGTCTTCGCCTTGGTTAGCGCGTCGTGTTAAACATTGTCCGACTGCCAACCACTATTTAAAGCCGCTGCTGTTGTCGCCTACACTTTATACCTCGATTTCAATAGGCGAAATTCCGCAGGCCTTTATGCCTGCAACGGTTTGGCGAGAACCCTTGCACGATATTCTCTATTTTGTACTCAATATTGGCATGAATTCACAGATTGTTTACCGATTGGATGAGGTGAACAAATTGTTGTTACCGAATCCGTCCGCCGCCTTAAAAGCGATGATTCTACGTCAGTCTGAACCTGTCGATATTACCCTTATGCATACGGCGTTAAACACGGGTGATACCCGACAGCTGAGAATCGAAATTTATCAGCAAGAGCGAATGAGCGCTATTAAACAGCATGCGTTGCCAGCTACGGCAGAAGCCCCTATTAATGGAGAGATGATTTCTGATACCACTTCCACGGGTAAACTTTATTACCCTGCATTAAAATTAGCGGGCAGCGACAGCCTTTATTTACTCGCGTTGGCCGGCGTTGAAGAAGATCAGCAGTTAGTGGTGATGTCGAATGAAGGAGAGCTAAGCTATTGGCGCGATAATGCCATCATCCTTAAATCCACTCGTCCTCAAGACTTGGAGGTTTCTCTCAATGATCCTTACCAAAAACTATTGAACAGCATTGAAAATGTCCCTACCGGCTGGACTCTACATTCTTTATGGTTCGATGAATCACAAGATGGCCATATTGTCGCCGTCTGGTCGGATGCGGAAAAGAAATTACATTACCGTCAGCCCAATCAGGTTGGAAAATGGTTACCGTGGAATAATGAACAACGGGGTATTTTCTGTCAGCATTTAATTCGTGAGAAAAGAAACTTACCTGAGTCAGAGTTGGGCGTCACGAGTATATTTTCTCCTGAACACTGTGGATACCTTGCTCTCCCTCGCTCAACTGACCCTGAAAGGGCGGCGGCATTAGATGGAATAATCGAACAATTTAACGACCTGCGCCCGCCTTTAATATTCGATACGCTTAATTGTATTAAACAGGCCACGGCTATAAGCGTTGAATTTGCAACCGTTTGGAATACATTCCCCATGCTGTTGCGAGAGCTTATTAATGGTATCCGTTTTTCTAAAATTGAGGCTAAAAGCTACCATGACTTTGACGTGGTGGCCAGTAAAGTTATCGCCCATAAAGAGGAGATAGATGCTGATCAAAACCTTACCTGTGAAGAAAAATCGTATCGATTACTGTTTTTGGAAAAACTAAGGGTGTTACTTTTTGATTACAGAAAACTGCAACTCAATAGTTTGGAAGCAAGAGCGCGTCACGAACAATATTCGTCCAGTCTTCAATACTACTATGACCAATATATTGCTAAGAATTTGAAGTTTAACCATTGGATTAACAGATGGTTTGAGCGCATAAAAAGTGCCGATAAAATACACGGGAGTTATATTATTAAAGCAACAAGCCCGAGCCAAATCGCCGTTAAATACCCTTTTTTATATCAGGGAGTTAACCAAGCCTTAGCCGCGTTGCAAAATAAAGCCCAGCAGCTGGCTAGCAAGCTGTCTGATAGCGTGGTCAGCACGGAATTCGTCACTCATTTACTCAGCGGTTTTTTTGGTGAAGATTTTGACCCGCAACAGTGCGCCCGTTTTACATCACGATTGAAACGTTATCTGGCAAAAGTTAAAGAATTCAGCACTGAAAATATCGTAGTGGTTGCCGATCGCCTTTCAGGGAAAAAGTTGGCTTCGGGATGTTTATCAACGCCAATGGAAAAAATAGCTTTCGGTGACGGAGCCTATTCTTTTGTTTATAACAGTTATAAAGATAAAAACGTTTATTTATTTGACTATTTGTCTAGCAAAGAATTTATCGAGTTTGCGCTGGCTCATGAGTTAGGGCATTTGACCTTTGATAACTATAAGTATGTACTGCAAAACGAAATATACTTAAAGTCGGGATCGATCTCAAAGAACTTTAATATTTTGGGTGCTTCAACGTTTGCTCGTCATTTAATGCGGGATAAAACCTTCTTTCTTGACTATATATCCAAAAGCGAAGATTTTGCCTATGCATTTTATCGTCATTTTTTAGCTCACGCTACTGTGCCAAGCCATAGAAAAGCGTTGCAAGAGTTTCATGATTTGATGCTCGATCAAGATAGTAGCAATCCGCTTTATTTGCATGATAAAGCCATGCGAAAAAGTGAAATGTCGCGGCTTATCGATATATTTTTCTCATTGCCGGAATTAAAACTGGATATTACCTATTATAATCCTGACCTTTTTTCTGGACTATTCGGGTACGCTTTTCAACTTTTGGCTTCAGCCGCTGATGGAAATAACAATCGCCCGGTTAGATCAACCGAACTGGAGCAGCAACATAACAGTGAAAAATTTTTCAGTGCGCTGATTCTGCGTTTTTTACATGAAAAATATATTGTTTAACTGGTCGTTTAATGATGCCTCAAAAAGAGCACGTAGGGAGACTATTGACCGCGCCTGAAATAAACAGAGATTAAATAAATACAATAGAATTAACTTGTTACTGGTCTTGCAAAAGAGCTTGCTTCAAAATTGGCCCATGTTCCCAAGGTTGTAACTGACTAAAAATAATAAATCAGGTTTGTGGAGAATAAGTAACCGATGACCATTAATCAATCCCGCCGAAAACTGCTGATCTTTGGAATGGGCATCACGCTGGCGGCACCTAAACTCTTTGCTAAACAACAGAACCTGGCATTTCAAAAGATGGCTTTGCTGGATTTTCGCACCGATCGGCAGAACCTGCATTTCACTTTGCCCGCCAATGATACCCACGCGCGGGTATTTCGCTTAACCCATCCCGATCGGGTGGTGATAGATCTTTCGATGACCGCCTTTCCGTCGTCGTTAACCCATTCTTTAGTGGTGACGAAACAGAAATTCCCATGGATTACCGAGGCTAAAATAGCCCATTTCACGCCTGAGACCGCGAGAATAGTATTTGAATTAAATCAGCCCGCCATCATTAGCCATCAGCAAGAGCAGGGTGGCAAACAGTTTAGTATTTCAGTGGCGCAAAATGCAGCGGCGGCGATTCCCGCAGAAGATATAAGTTCTTCTCCAAAGAATAACCCGCAATCTACCCGTCCGCTGCTGGTGATGATTGACCCGGGTCACGGGGGGAAAGATCCCGGAGCGATTGGCGGCAAAGGGACTTATGAAAAACACGTGGTGCTGGATATTGCTAAACGGCTGCAAAGGCAGTTGCACCAGCAGTATAAAATTCACGCGGTATTAACGCGGCAGGAAGACGTATTTATTCCGCTTTATCATCGCGTTAATTTGGCGCACCAGCACGAAGCCGATCTGTTTGTTTCCATTCACGCCGATGGTTTCACAAACGATCAGGTTCACGGTGCCTCGGTATTTGCCCTGTCTGAACACGGGGCAGGCAGCGCGATGGCGCGCTATTTATCGCAGAGCGAAAACAGTGTCGACGCGATTTACGATAATGATGTGCAAACCAATGATGCCTATTTAAAGCAGACGCTGTTTGATCTCGACCAGACGGAAACCATTAATCGCAGCCTGGCTTTCGGCAAACACATGGCCGAAAATATCCAAACCGTGCACCCGATGCACAACAATCATATTGAGCAGGCCGGATTTGTGGTACTCAAATCGCCGCGCATTCCGTCGGTATTGGTCGAAACCTCTTTTATTACCAATCATCAGGAAGAAAAACTGCTGCAAGAACCCGCTTTTCAGCAGCGAATGGCTAACGCCTTAGCCAACGGCATTCACAGCTATTTAAATCAGGAGCGAAAGGAAAATTTGATCGCCTGATCCGCGCCTTTGTCATCTTATTGAAACTATCCGGTTTATTGCCGGATAGTGGGATCAAAAAAGGATCGTTAGACCTATTGACTCTGCTAATTATTTTTTCTACATTCAAGTTAGACCGCTAGCGAAGTTTCCAGATATCGTTATACTGAAATTAACTAGCCAACTTAACGGGGATAGCGAATGATAAAAACTCAGTTCGAATTATTCTCATTATCATTAATTTCTCAGCTCCCCTGTTCTTTAACTGAACTAATCCACTCACCGAATCAACCCGTCTCTTCTATTGGCTCTTTCACTGGTTTTCATATTGGTAGCAAAGTGAGCATTATTACTCGCTTATTGACTGTCATGGTCAAAGGTTTGTCATTAATGACAATGCCGTCCCGTGAAAAGAAAGCGGCTACTCGGCTATTTTCCTCTTCACGTTATTCTTTGGCTTCAAGTGGTCTAAAAGGAGACCAAACCTAATCTGTATGTGAAACATAATCGTACGGGCCGATTGGCCTTTTGCGTTAAGTGAAACAAACTGTAAGGTGCCACTATGGGAAGACAAAAAGCAGTGATCCAGGCTCGCCGTGAAGCTAAGCGTGTCATTAGACGTGATTCACGTAGTCACCGCCAGCGTGAGGAAGAGTCCGTAACTTCTCTCGTGCAAATGGGCGGTTTGGAATCAATTGGTATGGCTCGCGATACCCGTGATACTTCCATTATCCAGGCGCGAACAGAAGCTCAAGGTCATTACTTACTAGCCATAGAGAATAAGCAGTTAATATTTGCCACAGGCGAAGCTGGCTGCGGTAAAACCTTTATTAGCGCTGCGAAAGCGGCTGAAGCCTTAATACACAAAGAAATAGATAGGATAATTGTTACCCGTCCGGTGTTACAGGCCGATGAGGACCTCGGATTCCTGCCCGGCGATATCTCGGAAAAGTTTGCGCCTTATTTCAGACCGGTATATGACATATTAGTCCGTCGTCTGGGATCTTCTTTTATGCAGTACTGTCTGCGACCGGAAATAGGCAAGGTTGAAATTGCGCCGTTTGCTTATATGCGCGGACGTACTTTTGAAAACGCCGTGGTCATTCTGGATGAAGCCCAGAACGTTACCGCAGCGCAAATGAAAATGTTCCTGACTCGTCTCGGTGAAAACGTGACGGTAATAGTTAACGGGGATATCACTCAGTGCGACCTTCCGCGCGGCGTGGTATCAGGGCTTAGCGATGCATTATCCCGCTTCGAAGAAGACGAGATGGTCGGCATCATTCGCTTTGAGAAAGAAGACTGCGTGCGTTCCGAGCTGTGTCAACATGCTCTCAACGCCTATTCATGAGTTAACGCCCATTAATATGAGCTGATAACGTCATTATTAATAAAGTCCCATAGAAAAGGCCGCCAATATTGGCGGCCTTATTTATTATCACTCTCTGTCTCGCCGGTTTTTTCTTAAAACTTAATAATCATCTTAAAACCTAATAATCATCTTAAAGCATAATAATCATCATATAGGCACAGAAGAGGGCCAAATGCGCGGTGCCGTTGAGCACGTTGGTGCGTCCGGTTGAGAAAGAGATCTGACACAAGATTAATACCGCCAGCATCACTACGATATTCGCGGGATCCAGACTAAACATCAACTGCTGGCCGGTAAGGGTGGCAATAATCGTCACGGCCGGCACGGTCAGTGAAATAGTGGCGAGAACGGAGCCAAAAAACAGATTCATTGCACGCTGAACCTGATTTTTTAATACCGCCTTTAATGCGCCCAATCCTTCCGGGGAGAGAATAAGCAGCGCCACCAGGAAGCCGGTGAACTGCGCGGGCGCGTCCAGTTCTGTTAACAGTGTTTCGAGTGGGTTAGCGTTAAATTTAGTCACCGCGATAACCAGCACCAAATGAACAACCAGCCACAGCGCGTGAGTCAGGTTTTTATGTGATGACGGCTTACCGTGCGGCGTGGAGTCGTCTTCATCTTCATGTTCGTAAACAAACAAACTTTGGTGCGTTTTGGTCTGAATTAACAGGAAAACGCCATACATTGCCGCAGAAATCGCCGCCACAAACAGGGCCTGAACGGTGGTGAAATTACCGCCCGGCAATGCAGCGGGCAGCACCAGCACAATAATAGCCAGCGGAAAAATTGCCATCAAATACTGTTTAATGCCGCCGAGATTTACATACTGGGTCGCAAATTTTCTTCCGCCAAGCAGCAGCGCAAAGCCGACTAACCCGGAAGTCACAATCATGATGATCGAAAATAACGTGTCTCGCATAAGGGCAGGCGCGGCGTCGCCGGTTGCCATTAGCGCTGAGATTAAGCTTACTTCAAGAATGACCACGGAAAGGCTCAAAATAAGCGAGCCGTAAGGTTCACCTAACCGGTGTGCTAACACGTCAGCGTGACGGACAACGCTGAAGGCGCTGGCAAGAATACCCACCAGGGCAATTGCATTGATGCCGATAACAAAACCGAAGTTGCTGCTGTTGCCCCAAAGCATCAGAACGACGAGGGCGATAATAGGGAAAATGAGCGAATATTCCTTGTGACGGGATTTTTGCCTGATTTGTTCCTGAGATGACACCATGATGATTATTTTCCTTATAAATGATGCTGTTCGCAAAGGCATAACTGCAAATTTGCCTTTGGGAAAACATTGCGCCTATCCGATGAGGGGTGAGTTACCTCTATAAAATCTAACGGTAATTTTCTGTAACACTATAGCCGTTATTATAAACAATTGATAGTAAAAACGGCACTTAGTTGGTTTTTGCTCTATAGTCGCTATTTATAATGATTTAACCGGTTTTTTATGAGTAATTAACCCGCTTTTGGTGAGTTTGTGTTTTAGATAAATATATAAATTACAGTGTGTTGAAAGGTATTATGCTTTCCATGGGTGCTTTGAAAAATTAAGTAAAGAAGCTTGCCTTTATTTACACTATTTCAAAAAACTCAATTTTCTATTTTCACAGGGCTGAATGTTCCTAAACTCCATTATCTTCAAGCGTAGCAGCTAGACTGTTAAGTGAGATGAAACAAACTAGCTGATAAAGGAGAGCTAACCATGCCTTACAAACATCGTTCCGACCTACCTGATTCGGTTTCTAACGTGCTTCCTCCCCACGCGCAGGATATCTATAAAGAAGCATTTAACAGCGCGTGGGATGAGTACAAAGATAAAGATGACCGCCGTGGTGATGACAGCCGCGAGGAGACCGCCCACAAAGTGGCGTGGTCGGCAGTCAAACATTCTTATAAGAAAGGCGATGACGACAAGTGGCATTCTAAAAAATAGGGTTTGCCAGCCGTTTTCGTTTGGATTTTCGACTATTTTCGCATTTCGACTATTTCCCATAAGGACATTGCATGCCCAATCAGCAGGCTCCTCAAGTTGTAACGGAAAGCGGTACCGTTGAAGGAGAGTGGGATAACGAGATCGCCTGTTTTAAAGGAATACCGTTTGCGGCGCCGCCAGTAGGGGATTTACGTTGGCGGCCGCCGCAGCCGGTTGAAAAATGGCAGGGCGTAAAGGCGGCTTCAAATTACGGTCCCGCGAGCTGGCAAAATCGCGACTATTGCGTGGCGGTGGGCGGCGGCGATCCGGGGTCGTTTAGCGAGGATTGTCTCTATCTCAACGTCTGGTCAGATTTCTCAAGCGAGTCAAATTCTCGCGAGTCACAAGATTCGGCTTTGGCAGCAGACTCTGTTCTGATGGATAAGAGTCTGGCGAATGAAAGCCTGACGAAAATGAGTCAGGAGAAAAAGTGTGAGAAGAAGAAGGCGGTGATGGTCTGGCTGCACGGCGGGGGATTCTCCATCGGATCGGGCGGACTTTCACCTTACATCGGTTCGCCGCTGGCCTCTCAGGGCGTAGTGGTGGTGACGCTAAATTATCGCCTCGGACACCTCGGCTTTTTCGCTCATCCCGCGCTAGACGCTGAATATCCAGAGGGCGAAAAGGTCAATAATTTCGGCTTGCTGGATCAAATCGCCGCGTTACAGTGGGTGCGAAAAAATATCGCCGCGTTTGGTGGCGACCCCGACAATGTCACGCTGTTTGGCGAATCTTCCGGTGCGCGCTCCGTGCTAACACTGTTTGCCTCGCCGCTCGCCAAGGGGCTGTTTAACAAGGGGATTGTGCAGAGTGGCTATACGCTGCCCGATACTCCGCGTGATAAAGCGTTGGATTTGGGTGAACGTGTCGCCAGCCATTTTGGACTCGCTAACGCTACGGCGCAGCAGCTGCGTTCATTGCCGGAAGAGAGTTTTTGGAACCTGAACGGCAAGCTCGGCACTTCACCCGTGCCTATTGTCGGCGACGCCGTATTACCCGAGCCGATGCTCGAAGTCTTTCGCCACGGCAAGCAGCATGCGCTGCCACTAATGATTGGCAGCAACAGTGATGAACCTAGCGTGCTGGGCTATTTTAATATCGACGTCGGCAAGGTGGTTCAGCGAGTCAGGAAACAGCATCCGCTTGGTTTGCGTTTGATAAAGCTGCTTTATCCAAAAGTGAAAAACGATAAAGAGTTAGGCCGGCAGATAAGTCGCGACATGGTGTTCACCACCATGGGATACGTTGCGATGGTCGGGCAACACAAATCCGGTGCGCCCGGTTGGCGCTATTATTTCGATTATGTTGCTGAAAACGCCCGCAAGCAGTGCCCGAACGGCACTTGGCATGGCAACGAAATCCCTTTCGTCATGAACAATATGTCACTGATTGAAAGTACACAGATTATTGGCGGCGCTTTTACGCCACAGGACAAAGCCTTTGCCGCAGTTGTGAGCCAGTATTGGCTCAATTTTGCCCGTCACGTCGACAGCACCAGTCGTCACATTGATGGCGAAATTCGCTGGCCAAGCTGGCGACCGCGTGAAGACAAAATGCTGCGTTTTGGAAATCAGGGCAAGGCCGCACTGAAGGTCGAACAACGTTTTATGCGCCTGCGTTTGCGGCTGTTTAGACTGCTGATGACCAAGCTGGTGAAGCTGGATTAGCAGCGCTAATGACTATTCCAAATTGACTATTCCAAATCTACTGTTCCAAAGCTGTAAAAATAATGAGAAGAGGGAAAGAGATGAAACTGGGTTTTGCGTGTAAATTTTTCGACGCGGATTTTAAACAACCGTTTCCATTTAGGGCGACAACGCGGACGCGTTTTTTGAGTTTGGGCAAAGATGAAAGAATTAAACTGCTCGATGAAATTTCGCACGCCAATCTGCACAATTTTTATTTGAATCTCGAGGCGTTGGCTGAGCTCACGCCTGATTTGCGAATGATGCGTATCGGCAGTGACATGCTGCCACTCTATACCGTGCCCGAAGCGACGGAGTTATACAAAGCGCTGCTGCCTGACTTGACTCCGCTGTTTGAAAAATGCGGCGAGTTTGCCCGAGCCAATGACATTCGCCTGTCGTTTCATCCGGGTCAATATACCGTGCTGGCGTCTGATAATCCGCTGGTGGTCGAAAGGGCGATTGAAGACGTCGAATATCACGCGCTGTGCGCCAAATTTATGGGTTACGGTAAAACGTTTCAAGACTTCAAAATCAACATTCATATGAATGGCAAAGCAGGTTTCGAGGGTTTTAAACATTCATTCGAAAGGCTTAGCCCTGAAGCGCAGCGGATGCTGACAGTCGAAAATGATGAGGTTTCCTGCTCCCTCGACGACGTATTACAGGCGCGCGAACTCTGTCCGATCGTGTTGGATATTCATCATCATTGGGTAAAAGAGGCCGAATTCATTCGCCACGATGACCCGCGCATTGCGCTGATAAAAGCCTCGTGGCGCGGCGTGCGGCCCGTTTTGCACTATTCGATTTCTGTTGAAGGGCTGATTCCTGAACAAGGGTATCCAGAGCAGGCAGAGCTTGGCGTATCGAAGTCTAAACTGCGGGCGCACTCCGATTTTTACTTCAACGATACGCTGAATGATTGGGCATTATCGTTTAGTGATTTCGATATCATGTGCGAAGTGAAAATGAAAAATATTGCCCGTGACAGGCTCTATCAGCGACTTTTGACTCGCGCTTAACCACGATTTACCCTCGACAGATCCTACAAGCTATCCATTCTGGTTACCGACCTCACTTCTCTGGCTCCATAGAATCCCGCTGGCTGGCGCTAACACCGGCCAGCGTTCTATGGTTTATATAAAGTCACGGTTTTAAATAAAGTCGCGGTTTTAAATAAAGTCTCGGTTTTAATTAACTTCAAGGTTTTCAGAAATCCTAATCGGCTTGATTCAGTAACCAGACAGGTAATCCGCATGGCATGGGTGAATGAGAGCAACGCACGGGAATACGATCCCGTTGAATATAAGATTGTCGAATGGCGGCGCGAGGGTTTCGAACTCAGTACCGATCGCGCGCGGCTGGACATTGATAAGGTCCAGCACTTTCTTTCTGTTCAATCCTACTGGGCGCAGGGCCAGCCACGTGAGATTTTGTTGCGAACTATTGCCAACTCACTTGCGCTCGGCCTCTACTATCAGGGCCAGCAGATTGGCTTTGCACGCATTGTCACCGACTATGCGCGCGTGGCTTATTTGATGGACATTTTCATCGACGAAGCTTTTCGCGGCAAAGGCCTCGGCACCTGGCTCGCTGAGGTTGTTCGCACCCATCCCGATTTAACGCAGGTTCCAAAATGGTTGCTGACCACCCGCGATGCCCAGCCGGTTTACCAGCGTGCAGGGTGGAACGGCTTGAAGAGCCCCGAAATGATGATGGAAATTTCACCCGCCAATCCGGCCAACTGCGTGTCGAAAACGTTGGCCGATACGCATATGACTGTTCTGGCTACGCACACTACTGTTTCCGCTACGCACACAACAGGTTCCGCTACGCACACAACAGGTTCCGCTACGCAAACCACAGTGTCTGACCTTCAAACGAAAGCTAAGGAAAATCAGCGATGACTTACCGAATTGGCGTAGATATCGGTGGGTCGTTTACCGATTTCGCCGTGCTCGACGAGCGCGACAACAGTATTCGTACCCTGAAAGTGCTTTCGCGCCCCGACAGTCCCGGCAGTGAAATTACGACCGGTTTAGGCCAGCTGCGCGACCTGCACGGAATTGACCCGCGCGAAGTCCACTATTTTACGCACGGCACTACGGTAGGCGTTAACGCGGTGATTCAGCGTAAAGGAGTCAAGCTGGCGCTGTTTACCACCGAGGCTTTCGAAGATGTACTCGAACTGGCACGTTTGAAAATTCCGCACATTCACGACCTGTTTTCGCGTCGTCCCGAACCGTTAATCAGCCGGGATCGGGTATTTGCTATCAAAGAGCGAACCGACAGTCAGGGGCGAATTCTCAAAGCGGTGGATTTCGAATCGGTAAAAGCCGCGCTGGTGCAGGCAAGGGCGTTGGGTTGCGAAGGAATAGTGGTGTCGCTTCTGCACGCCTATCGAAACGTTAATAACGAAAAGCAGGTGCGGGAGTGGATAGGCGAGTTGGCACCCGACATGCTGACCTCCTGCTCGGGAGAAATCTGGCCGATCATTCGCGAGTATGAACGCACGATTACCGCGACCATCAACGCCTACGTACAACCGAAAGTCATCAACTATCTCGGCGCTTTCGAACGCGCATTGCGTGAAATGGGCGTGCCGGTTCCGCCGCGAATTACCAAGTCAAACGGCGGGGTAATGAGCGTGACGCAGGCCAAGGCCGAATGCGTGCAGATGATTTTGTCGGGCACCGCGTCGGGCGTGATTGGCGCGGGTTACATTGCCGACCAGTGCGGCTATAACAAACTGTTGAGCCTGGATATTGGCGGCACCAGCGCCGACGTCGCGGTTATCGTTGACGGCAAGCCGGAATATGGCAGCGGCGAGGTGATCGGCGAATTCCAAATCTTTATTCCTTCGGTTTCAGTGACTTCAGTAGGGCAAGGCGGCGGATCGCTGGCGTGGATTGACCGTCTCGGCGTTTTGCAGGTCGGCCCTGACAGCGCGGGTTCATTACCGGGTCCGGTGTGCTACGGGCGCGGTGGCACGCAGGCGACG
Organism: Rouxiella sp. T17; assembly: GCF_036663475.1. Classification (NCBI taxonomy): domain Bacteria; kingdom Pseudomonadati; phylum Pseudomonadota; class Gammaproteobacteria; order Enterobacterales; family Yersiniaceae; genus Rouxiella; species Rouxiella sp. T17. The sequence goes on from NZ_JAWUEA010000029.1 coordinate 26,856, forward strand.
GTCACCGATGCGTTTGCCGCCTGTGGCCTGCTCGGCCACGGCGCATTAGGCTATAGCGCGGTGAGTGTCGATGTCGAGGCTTCGCGTCGCGCCGTCGATTTACTCGCCCAACCGCTCGGGATTTCGATTGAAGAGACCGCCGAAACCATTATCGAGCTGGCGATTTCCAGCATGTATACCGACACCAGCGGATTGGTCTCGCGCTTTGGCATTGATCCCCGTGAGTTCTATTTCCTCGCCTTTGGCGGCGCGGGTCCGATGATGGGCTGTTATCTGGCGCGCGAGCTGAACATGAAAGGCGTGGTGGTGCCGCCAACACCGGGCGTGCTCTCCGCGCTAGGCGGGCTGGTCGCCGACCTGAAAAACGATTTTATCCGCACGCTTTATCGCGATTTTACCCCTGCCTGTCTCGAAGAGTTGACCCTGGCCGCCGTGGCGTTGCAGCACGACGCCGAAAGTTGGCTGCATCGCGAACACGGCGCAGATTTGCCTTATCGCCTGCAATTTTCGGCGGATATGCGCTATCGCGGGCAGTCATTCGAAATTGAAGTTCCGCTTGAAAGTTCTTGGCTATCAAATGAAAACGCTCAGGGATTAGTCGCCGTGGGTGAGGCTTTCAATCAGCAGCATCAGAAGATTTTCGGTCATAGCGATGCCAGCGCCGCGATGCAAATTATCAATCTGCGACTGGTCATTACCTCGCCGACTTCAAGGCCGGATCTGCAAAAGCTGGCGCACAGCGACGCGCCGGTAATACCGCAATCCGTGGTCAGCGCCTGGGTTGACGGCGCGCAGCAAGAGGTTTGGGTAGTACGCCGTAACAGCCTGTTGGCCGGCCAATCATTTAACGGACCGGCGATTATCGCGCAGGACGACTGCACCACCTGCGTGCCAACCGGCATGAAAATCGACGTTGATACCTTCGGCAACTTGATTATCACCTCTCTGGAGGCAGCACCTCATGGCAATTGATGGACGTAATCTACAAATTCTGGCCAACTATTGCGCCGCCGCAGCCGACGCCATGGCCTTCACGCTGATGCGTACCGCGCATTCAACTTTTGTGAAAGAGACAGAGGATTTCTCCTGCCAGCTCGTCACCCGCGACGGATTAGCCTTCGCCTCGCCGCGCAGTTTTGGTGCACCGTGGTACAGCGGCATCGACTATGCGCCCGTTTTAGCGCTGATCGATGACTATCAAGAGGGCGATATCTGCATCACCAACGACTCTTATGCCGGTAATGTTGCGACCCATTCACCCGATATTCACATCTGGAAGCCGGTATTTTATCAGGGCGAAATCGCCTGTTTCGTGGTCGGACACATTCACAATACCGACGTTGGCGGCGCGGTACCGGCCTCGCTGTCGCGATCGTTAACCGAAATTGTGCAGGAAGGCCTGCGTATTCCACCGTTGAAGATTATCAGTGGCGGTAAGATTAACGAAGATGTGGCACGGATTATGCGTCTTAACGTGAGGGCGCCGGATCAAAACTGGGGTGATTTTAATGCCCAAATCGCTTCGGTTAATATCGGCGAACGTAAGGTTCACGAGATTATTGCGCGCTTCGGGCTCGACGATTTCTTGCAGGGCGTCGAGGGCATTCTTGACTACGCCGAGCAGCAGGCCCGCAATATTATCGCCACCATTCCGGACGGAGAATATTTCTATGCTGACTATGCCGATGAAGATACTGATGGCGGTTATCCCTGCCGTATCGCGGTTACGCTGCGCGTTAGCGGCGAAACCCTTGAGCTGGACTACACTGGCAGCGATCCGCAACTCACGTCCTCACTAAATATGCCGACCGGCGGACGCGAGCGTCATCCGCTGGCGCTGGTCGGCGTCACCTACGTGCTCTCAACGCTCGACAGCCGCCTGCTGCTCAACGCCGGAACGCTACGGCCAACGCGCGCGATTTTGCCTCCCGGCACGGTGATGAACTGTGAAGCGCCCGCCGCCGTTGGCATGCGATCCCTGACCTGCGCCGTCTCGCAAATCGCAACCTTAGGGGCGTTTTCGCTGGCAGTGCCTGATCGATTACCCGCCAATTCACCGGGCGGCAACTCGATTGTGAACATCAAAACGGTCGACGCGCAGAGCCGCACGGTGGTGGCCTCGATTGGCCCGGTCGGCGGTGGTGCGGGCGGCACGCCAAAACACGACGGCCCAGACGGCTCCGGCGGCCTTTCGGCGTTTCTCAAAAATACTCCTGTTGAAATTAACGAAGCCGAAGTGCCGATTCTGATTCGTCGCTACGGGCTTTCACCCGACAGTGGCGGCGCTGGGCGCTATCGCGGCGGATTGGGCACCATTATGGAGTTCGAAATCACCGCGCCAAATACCGTGGTCACGGCGCGCAATCGCAACCGCTCGGTGTTTGCCTCGGCGGGCGCGGTCGGCGGCAATGCGGGCAAAAATTCGCGTTTTCAAACTAATCCAGACAGCGCAAGCTGTGTCGAACACGGCAATATCGATGTTATCAAATGCGGGCCGGGCGATATCGTGCGGTTGACCGGTCCGGGCGCAGGTGGTTACGGACCCGCGCGTGAACGCCTGCCAGCAAGCGTACTGCGCGACGTGCAGAGCGGTTTTGTTTCCGTCGAAGGTGCGCGCCGCGATTATGGCGTGGTTATTGTTGATGGCGAAATCGATATTAGCGCCACCGAAATCGCCCGCGCGGCAATGCCCGAAATAGCGGCGCAACATTTCGATTATGGTGAAGCGCGCTCGGCGTTTGAAGCGGTGTGGACCCGCGCGCGTTACGTCATTCTTACCGAATTTTTGGCCGCCGCGCCGGTAGTTTGGCGACATTTCCTCAAGCATCAGGTGTTTGCCGCCGTCGCCGCGCAGCCAAAAGTTGAAAACGAAGCGCAGATTGAGGGACAAATGGCCGATATCTTGCATAATTTAGTGCAGAAGTTTCCGGCGATCGGTCTACATCAACAGGCTAATGTTTAGGAAACGTTAAAACTTTTTCACCCTTTCATGAGGCAGACGCAATGTTTAATTTAACCGTCCCTAACACGCTCGATCGCAAGGCGCACGGGTCATTGCAGTCGAAATTGCGCGAGAAGCTTTCAGAGGCCATCGCACGCGGAGATTTTGAGCAGGGCCAAACGCTGCCGTCGACCCGCGTGATGGCCGAACAGCTGAAGATTTCTCGCAATACGGTGACGCTGGTTTATGAAGAGTTGGCGTCGGAAGGGGTGCTGATTTCTGCGCAGCGACGCGGATTTTACGTGGCTCCCGATGCCGTTTCACGCTTGCCACAAAGTCAGGAGAATCAACCGACTATCGCATCAGTCGATTGGGACAGCAAGCTGGTGATCAACCCGGCGGCGATGGAGCACATTACTCATCCTCACGATTGGCGCAGCAAAAAGTACACCTTTATGTACGGCCAGCACGATCGCTGGATTTTCCCGATTGATAACTGGCGCAAATGCAGCCGCGATTCTTTATCACTGCATGATATGTATGACTGGACGGTGGATTACGTTGATGAAGACGATCCCGTGCTGCTCGACGCATTTCGCCGTCGCGTGCTGCCACGGCGCGGTTTTACGGCCTCCACGCAGGAAGTGTTGGTCACCGTCGGCGCGCAGCACGCGCTCTATCTGGCGATTCAATGCCTGCTGCGGCCGGGCATGGTGGTCGGCATTGAAGACCCTTCCTATCCCGATGTGCGAAATTTGATGCTATTTCACGGCGCAGTTTTAGTGCCGCTAGCTGTTGATGAAGACGGCGTGATAATCAGTGACGCGATGAAAAAGTGCGACATTATTTACGTTACGCCGAGCCACCAGTCGCCAACCACCGTGACGTTGTCACATTCACGCCGCCGTCAACTGTTGGCGATGGCGGCGGAGCACGATTTTATTATCATCGAAGACGATTACGACACTGAATCGCGCTTCGGAAGATTTCCATCGAGTGCGCTGAAATCGATCGATACTGACGGCCGCGTGGTTTACGTCACCAGCCTGTCGAAGCTGCTTTCGCCGGGCCTGCGGGTCGGTTTTCTGGTCGGGCCGCTGCCGTTTATTCGTCAGGCGCGGGCGCTGCGTCGCATGAGCATTCGCCATCCGGCGGCCAATAATCAGCGTACCGTGGCGCTATTTTTGAAGGGCGGTTATTACGAATCGCTGTTAAAACGTTTTCATGAAGAGTACGCGCTGCGCTGGAATACGCTCCAGCAGGCGTTGAAACACTCTATTCCGTGCGCCGAAATTGCCAGCTCGGAAGGCGGCAGTTCGGTGTGGCTAAAATTCCCGACTTCGATTAATACCCGCGAGCTTTCGCAGCGCGCCTATCAGCGCGACGTCTATATTCAGCCCGGCGAAAGCTATTTCCTTAACACCGTTGATCGGCATTCAATCGATGAGCCGTCAGGATCGGAAAAAAGCACGCGGCCAACGCACTACATGCGCATCGGTTTTTCTTCTATAAAGGTTGAAGATATCGCCGACGGTATTGCTATCGTCGGCGGCGTAGTGGATGAAATGCTGGCGGAAATAGCAGCTAACATGTTGAATGAAAATAGCCTGTTAACTGCCGAGCACAATCACGCGATCGGCTGAGGCAATGGTCGACGGACGGTGAGCAATAATCACCCGCGTAATGTTGAGGGCGGCAATCGAGGCGTTGATGTGCGCCTCGTTGTCGACATCAAGATGGCTGGTGGCTTCGTCGAGGAACAAAATCCCGGGCCGACGATAGAGCGCGCGCGCAATCAAAATGCGCTGTTTCTGGCCGCCGGAGAGGCTGCCGCCCAGCTCGGTAATCAGCGTTTCATAGCCCATCGGCATTGCCAGAATGTCTTCATGAATATTGCAGCGTTTGGCGCAGTCAATCAGATGTTCGGGGTCGCGCTGCTCTTCGAAGCTGGCGATGTTCTCGGCAATCGAGCCCGCAAACAGCGTGTCTTCCTGCAACACGCAGGCCGTGCAGGCACGATAGTTATTGGCACCCACCTTGCTGATGTCCATGCCGTTGAGTTTCACCTCGCCCGATGTCGGCAGCAGCAGGCCCGCCAGAATCTTCATTAATGTGGTTTTGCCCATCCCGGAAGGCCCTGTAATAGCAACACTTTCTCCGGCTGCAACCTTGAGATTCAGATTGTTAATCAAGGGCGCGGAGAGCACGTCATATTGAAACGAGACGTTTTGCACCTCCAGCGCGGCGGGTTCGCCGAGACGCAACAGCGCGCGCTCGGGCACGTTATGTTCCACCTCGGTCAGCGCGATATCGGCGATTCGCTCAGAGTGCAGCGACAGCATTTTCAGCTGCAATACCATGTCGAGCAGGTTGGCGGCGCGTTCCGAAAATTGTCCGCGATAGGTGTTAAACGCCACAAACATGCCGAGCGTCATGTGGCCGTCGATCACCTGCGTCGCGCCGAGCCACAGCAGCACAATTTGGTCGAGCGTGGCGATTAAGGTATTGCCGCCCTGAAACAGCATCTCGTAACGGGTTTTGCGCACCGTCGCGTTGGCGGTATCAATATTCATGTTCAGCCAGCGCTGGGCGCGATTGGGCGATAAACCCAGAGCTTTCAAGGTGCCCATTCCGTACAGCGTTTCCATAAAGTGCGAGCTGGCGCGGGCCGATTTCACCAGCTGCTCTTCGGCGATTTGCCGATAGGTCGGATAAGTTGACAGGCGGAACAGGCAGTAAAGCGTGGTGAATCCGAGGATAACCCAGACCAGCCAGCCGCCGTAGAGAATCATCATCACGATAAGCCCGACCGACATAATGCCGTCCATCAGGCTGTTGACTACGTTGCTGGTGAGCGTGGTGCGCAGCGTGTCGAGCGAGATAAAGCGCGACTGAATATCGCCGAGTTTGCGTTTCTCAAAATAGGCCAGCGGCAGGGCGAGCAGGTGATCGAACAGCCGCGCCTTCCATTGCACGTCAATTAGCGTGCTCATCACCAGTTGGGTCCACGATTTGAGAATGCTGATGCCCGTGCGAAACAGCACGAAGAACAGCAATCCGAGGCAAATCAGCGTCAGCAGATTCGGGTCCTGCGCGGGAATAACGTGATCCATTACTAATTGCATGCCAACGGGCAGCAACAGATTCACCGACTCAATCAATAACGAGAAGCAAAACAGCTTGGTCAGCGTAGAAAAAATGCCGCCGACGTTACCCACCATCCGCCGTAAATTCAGCCGGTTAACATTCTTCTTATGGCTAAAGTCGGCATCGGGCCACAGCTCCAGCGCCACGCCGGTAAAATGTGCCGAGACCTCTTGCAGCCCCAATACGCGCTTGCCAAAAGCGGGATCGTGAACCACGACGCGCCCGCGTTTAGCCGAAATCAGCACCACGAAATGATTCATGTCCCAGTGCAAAATGCAGGGCGTTTTCAGCTCGGTCAGCTCGTCGATATCCAGCCGCAGGGCGCGTGATTTCAGGTTGAGCTGCTGGGTCACCGCCATCAGCGTTTTCAGCGTCACGCCGCGCGTTGATACATCAAACTGCTGGCGCAGGCTGAGCAAATCGGTTTGCAAGCCGTGATAACCGCAAATCATCGCCACGCTCGCCAGCCCGCATTCGGCGGCTTCGGTCTGAATAATCTGCGGCACTTTACGGCGAAAACTAAAGTGTAATTTTCCGACTAATTCGTCTAGCTGTTGTTTGTTCATTAATTTTCCCCGCCGTTAACGGGTCCGGTAATGCTTTTCTTCAAGCTGTAATAAGGTGAGAGCATCCACTGATACAACGGACGTTTTTCTAAAAACAGCGTGGTTTCGGCCTGCATGCCGCTCGAAAGCGCCAAGGTCTGGCCGTGCCAGGTGAGCGAACCTCTCTCGAGCGCCACAATCGCCTTAAAGTAGCTGCCGTCCGCGGTTTCAATGCTGGTACGCGGCGCGGAAACGTAACCGGCCATCTCTTTGGCGGTGCTTGGCGCGCTGGCCACCGAAATGATTTTGCCCGGGAATTGGCCATATTTTTGGAAAGGGAAGGCGGCATAACTGACGTTGATTTTCTCACCGAGCTGCACGTACGGGCGGCTGGCGTCGGGTAGCCACGCGACCAGATAAAAGTCGTGCTCGCTCTGCGGCACCAGCTGCACCAGACTGTCGCCTGAATTCACCATCTGGCCCGGCGTGACGCTCAGCGACGAAATATTGCCGTCGGTGGGCGCGGTGATCATGATCAGATTTCTGGCGTTGGCCTGCGCGAGTTCGCGATCCAGCCCCTGCTGTTGATACAGCGACTGAGAAATCTCGTTGTCGAAATCGGCGGCCTTGGTCACTTTTTCACTTTGCAGGTTACTGATTTGCAGAGATTGCTGGATAACCTGCGCAGTCAGGCTCTGATAGGCGCTCTGCTGCTGGTAATAAAGGTAGCGCTGATTGTTGAGCTGATCGGTGGTAATCAGCCCCTTTTTCAACGAGTCGGTGTAGGAGTCGAGGCTTTTGCCCATCGACGCCAATCCTTCTTTCGCCGACGCGACCATATTATTCAAGCCGGTTTGCGCCTGTTTATACTGGTCGAGCTGCTGTTGCAGATTCGCGAGGGTCGCAATTTTATTGTTGCGTTGCTGGGCGATAATATCGTCAAGCTGTGCGCGCTGTTTGTTAATGGCGTCGAGCGTAGAGGTGCTGACATTGCCCGATTGCGAAACCTGACTCACGTCAATCTGGTACAGTGGCGTGCCCGCTTTAACGCGCTGCCCGTTTTGCACCAGCAGTTTTGCAATCACGCCCTGCTGCGGAGAAAACAGATTGATTGTATAAGGCTGAGTGATAACTTCAGCGCTAACGTTTATGCGGCGTGTATAGTTTGCAAAGGTCAGAAACAGGATGAGAAGCAAGATAAAGCTGCTGGTCAGCGTGACTGTAACCCACAGCGGCCAGCCTTTTAATAACAGCGCTTTGCCGAGCCACTGAGTTTGCTGCTGGGTGGCGGCTTCCTGACGGAAAAGTGCGGACATCACATTACTCTGTAAGAGATAAAACAGCGGGCCGATAATCAGCCCGCCGAAAATTCATCTATTCTGTAGAGACTTAAAAGCCTGTAGAGACTTAATAGCCTGTAGAGAATTAAAAGCCTGCGTCTTATTAGACCAGCGCTTTCAGCACGTCAGTCACGCCGGTTTCAACACTGCTAACCGCGTTAGGGATCGTAGTTTCTGCCAGCGTGGTCACCGCAGAACCTACGGTGCTTGCCACGGTGCCTACAACGTTACTTACCAGGCTTGAAAGCAGGCCGCCACCAGCAACTTGTTCAACTTCAACGCTATTCAGTTCTTTCATCATTATCTCCAAAAAAAGTGTGTTTCACTCGAGTCATTCTTTGACAGGAATTCAGCTCGATGAGTTGAAAAAGGCTTAAACCAGCGCTTTTACCACATCAGAAACGCCAGTCGCGACTGCGCTAACAGCGTTAGGAATAGTGGTGTTAACGATTGGGCTCACCAGTGGGCTAACAGTGCTTACCACGTTGCTTACCAGGCTTGAAATTAAACCGCCGCCTGCAACCTGCTCAACTTCCATTGTGTTCAGTTCTTTCATGGTAACCTCTGCTATAGATAAAATTAGTTAAATGAAAAGCTCATTTATACATAAGTAAAAGTTAACTGTAATCGCTGATTATTTTTTGCGCCGCGAATTTTCGACGCCAGGCGATGACGGAAAGTACTCTAAACTATCTTGTTAAGTTTGACTTTGGGTTTTATTAAAAAAGATTAATATTCTTATTTATTAATTATTTGTCAGATAAATGGCTGAATATAGAGCAATTTTCAAAAGAGGTGAAGGTTTTATTGTCATCATTCTTAAGCTTAAGTATTCAGGTAAAAGCATAAGAAATATTTGATGATCAAAATTAACACTAATTAAATACATTAAATATATAGGGGTATTGCGCTATTTTTAGGCGGCTGGTTTTTTATTAATCGAGTTATGACAAAGTGTAATTTTTAGCGAGCTGAAAGTGAGGCAAAAGAAAGGAGGGCGTTAACTTCCCAATACGAAAACGCGGTCTGCGGAGGCAATCGTTGAGGGGCGATGAGCGATAATAATGCGGGTGATTTTTAATGCTGCGATGGCGTCATTTATGTGCCGTTCGTTGTTGATATCCAAATGGCTGGTGGCTTCGTCGAGAAATAAAATGCTCGGACGTCGATAGAGCGCGCGAGCAATCAACAGGCGCTGCTTCTGACCACCGGAGAGGCTGCCGCCCAATTCGCTGACCAAGGTTTCATAACCCATCGGCATCGCCAAAATGTCATCGTGGATATTACAGCGCGTGGCGCAGTCGATCAGGTGTTCCGGCTCGCTCAAAGGCTCGAATCCGGCGATGTTTTCCGCAATCGAGCCGGCAAACAAGGTGTCATCTTGCAGCACGCAGGCGATACAGGCGCGATAATTATTAACGCCGACCTTGCTGATATCCAAGTCGTTGACCCGAATTTCGCCCGAGGTGGGCAATAAGAGTCCCGCAAGAATCTTCATTAACGTGGTTTTTCCCTGACCCGATGGGCCGACAATCGCCACGCTTTCTCCCGCTGCGACCCGCAAATCAAGATTTTTAATTAGCGGCGGCGATAGGGCATCATACTGAAACGACAGCTCTTTTACCTCCAGCGACGCGGCCTCTCCCGCTCGCATCAATGCTCGCTCAGGCAGGTGATGTTCAACCTCGTTTAAGGCAATATCGGCAATACGCTCCGAATGCAGCGACAGCATTTTCAGTTGCAGCAGCATATTCAGCAGGTTGGCGGCGCGTTCAGAAAACTGGCCGCGATAGGTGTTAAAGGCTACGAACATGCCGAGCGTCATATGGCCGTCAATCACCTGCGTCGCGCCGAGCCACAGCAGCACAATCTGGTCGATCGTGGCGATCAGCGTGTTGCAGCCCGAAAACATCATCTCAAAGCGCGTTTTCCGTACCGCCACATTGGCATTATCGATGTTCATATTCAGCCAGCGCTGGGCGCGATTCGACGATAATCCCAACGCTTTCAAGGTGCCCATGCCGTAAAGCGTTTCCATAAAATGGGAGCTGGCCCGCGCGTTTTTAACTAACTGCTCCTCTGAAATCTGCCGATAAGTCGGATAAGTGGCGAGGCGCAGCAGGCAGTAAATCAGGGTAAAGCCGAGCACTATCCAGACCAGCCAGCCGCCGTACAGGATCATCATCACTACCAGCCCGACCGACATTATGCCGTCCATCAAACTGTTGACCACGTTGCTGGTGAGCGTGGTGCGCAGGGTATCGAGCGAGAGAAACCGCGACTGAATATCGCCGAGTTTGCGTTTCTCAAAATAGGCCAGCGGCAGGGCGAGCAGGTGGTCAAACAGTCGCGCTTTCCACTGCACGTCTATCAGCGTGCTCATCACTAACTGGGTCCAGGACTTGAGAATGCTGACGCCGGTGCGAAACAGCACGAAGAAAAACAGCCCGAGGCAGATGAGCGTCAGCAGGTTGGCGTCTTGCGCAGGAATCACGTGATCCATTACTAATTGCATGCCGACGGGCAGCAACAGATTCACCGACTCAATCAATAACGAAAAGCAAAACAGCTTGGTTAACGTGCCCATCAGCCCGCTGACATTGCCTATCATCCGTCTTAAATTCAATCGGTTGAGGCTTTTCTTTTGGCTAAATTCGCCGTCGGGCCACAGCTCCAGCGCCACGCCGGTAAAATGCCCTGAAACCTCTTGTAAACTCAGCACGCGACGACCAAACGCGGGATCGTGGATGACGAGCTTGCCGCGCCGAATCGCCACCAGCACCACAAAGTGATTTAAATCCCAATGCAGGATACACGGCGTTTTGAGTGCCGAAATATCAGTCATATCAAGCTGTAACGCGCGCGATTTTAAGTGCAGCTGGCTGGCGATACTCATTAAGGTTCGCAGCGTGACGCCGCGAGTTGAGACTTCAAACTGCTGGCGCAGAGTCAGCAAATCGGTGTGCAGGCCGTGAAAGCCGCAGATCATCGTGAGGCAGGCCAGCCCGCATTCGGCGGCCTCGGTTTGAATAATTTGCGGCACGCGACGACGAAAGCCAAAATGCAGCTTGTCGGTGAGCGCCTTTAAATTCTTATTCATTTAGCGGGCCATTTGAGCTGCTAGGCGCGGGGGCCATAACGCTGTTTTTCAGGCTGTAATAGGGCGACAGCATCCACTGATAAAGCGGCCGCTGCTCGAGAAAAAGCGTGGTTTGCGCCTGCATGCCGCTGGTGAGGGTTAATTTTTGACCGTGCCAGCTTACCGAGGCTTCGTTAAGGGCAATCAGCGCCTTGAAATAGGTACCGTTAATCGCGCCATTGCTGCCGCGCGGCGCGCTGATATAACCGATCATCTCTTTATCCGTGCTTGGCGCGGCGGCAATCGACAGCACTTTACCCGGAAATTGACCATATTTCTCAAACGGAAAGGCAGCGTAGCGCACGCTGATCGTGTCGCCGGGTTTTACATACGGGCGACTTTCATCGGGCAGCCAGGCGATGAGATAAAACGCCGAACCGGAGGCGGGAACCAGCTGCGCGAGGCTGTCACCGGCGTTCACCATCTGACCCGCCGTAACGCTTAACGATGAAACGCTGCCTGCTGACGGCGCATTGATCATCAACAAGTTTCTGACGTCCGCCTGCGCCATCTCGCGATCTAATCCCTGCTGCTGATAGCGCGATTGCAAGATTTGATTATCAAAATCCGCGCCTTTGGTCACCTTGGCGCTTTGCAAGCCGCTGATTTGCAATGACTGCTGAATCACCTGCGCATTGAGGCTTTGCAGCGAACTTTGCTGCTGATAATAGAGATAACGCTGGTTGTTGAGCTGATCGGTGGTGATTAAGCCCCGCTGCAACGACGTATTGTAAGAGGCTAAACTGGCGCGCATCGCGTTTAATCCCTCCTGCGACGAGGCGACCATTTTATTCAGCCCCAGCTGCGCCTGCTGATACTGCTCGAGCTGCTGCTGGAGATTAGCGAGGGTGGCGCGCTTATTACTTTCAAGCTGGGCAATTATATCGTCCAGCTGGTTATGCTGTTTATTAATGGCGGCCAGCGTTGAGGTGCTGGCGTTACCCGCCTGAGTAATGCGACTTAAATCAATCTGATACAGGGGCGTACCCGCGCTAACCTGCTGTCCGTTGCTGACCAGCAGTTTGGCAATTACGCCCTGTTCGGGTGAAAACAGATTGATGGTTTGCGGCTGGGTAATGATTTCGGCGCTAACGCTAATCCGTCGCGCATAGCTGGCAAAAATCAGCGCGGCGAGCAGGGAGGCGATGAAAATCAAGGTAACGAAAACGGTAATCCACGGCGGCCAGCCTTTAAGCAGCAGCGCCTTGCCCAACCACTGGGACTGCTGCTGCGTCGCGACTTCGGGGCGGAAGAGTGGGGGCATGATTTGTCTCAAGCATAAAAATTTGAAAACTGCGGCCATTTTAGGCCGCAGTAAAAACCTTCACAATTATTATGGATTTGTAATAAAATCAATATCATCGTTCACAGTGTTTATTACCTGATTAGTTGCTGAGGTTGTAAACCCGACAACTAATTTATAGTTATGAGTTACCAAACCACCTGAAGCGTTTAAAGCAGTCTGAGCTTGACTGATCACATCTGATGCCAAATCACCACCCGCCACCAACTCAACGTCATTCAGCGTAAGTTCTTTCATGACTGTCATCTCCATTTAAGAGAATTGCCAACCCCTGCGGCGTACCTTGCGGTCATCGGACAGCGGCGCTGCTACCGGAGGTCTGCCATTAACTTTAGGCGGCTGGTGTGAAAGCAGCACAAAGCCCTGCGGGATTCCAACTATCGTGCTTTGAGCGAATTAAATGCTTAAATTCAAGCTGCTAGCGTCAACCCTTGATTTCAACCTGCACTAATCGGCGGTGCATTATCTTTAGACGATGGGTTCATCCTTTCTGCCAGCCAAATACGGTGTTAAATCTCACCTGAGATACGGATTTGGAGTTTTATGCTATTCAGTGCATTAAGTAGAGATCAATGGTCCGCTTTGATCTTATAAGTAGAATTAAATAGTGATATTAAGTATTAACTCCTAAATTAAGAGGCTGATTCCAGCAGTTTCCCATTAACGTTATTGCCGTCACATCGACCCAACGCCAAACACGAAATGTTTTTTGTCAGAGAGATAACGCAGAATCTGCTGCGCCGAGCTGCGCATTCCCCACAAAAAATTCGCCGTTGTCGGTAGAGTAAATTCATACCCAAACGAATTGATTGCCCGAGTGGAGAAAATATGTCGCAACTGCCTTTGAAGGATTCAACACTGTTCCGCCAGCAGGCGTTTATCGCCGGTCGCTGGGTCGACGCGCACAGCAGCGAGACGATTGATGTGATCAATCCGGCCACGGCAGAGGTGATTGCCAAGGTTCCCGCGATGGACGAGCAGGACACTCGCGACGCCATTCAGGCCGCGGAAGCGTGTCGCAAAGCGTTTGCCGAAACCCCGGCAGCAGATCGTGCCGCGATGCTGGAAAAATGGTATCAGCTGATTTTGGATAATACCGAAGACCTCGCCGTTATCATGACGGCGGAGCAGGGTAAATCGCTGGAAGAGGCACGCGGTGAAGTGCGCTACGGTGCCAGCTTCGTTAAATGGTTTGCCGAAGAGGCGCGACGGATTTATGGCGAAACTATTCCTGCGCCAACCCGTGACCGTCGAATTCTGGTGTTGAAACAACCGGTTGGCATTGCCGCCGCTATCACGCCGTGGAACTTCCCGATTGCGATGATCACCCGTAAATGCGCGCCAGCGATTGCGGCGGGTTGTCCGATTATTGTTAAACCTTCTGACTTAACACCGCTGTCGGCGCTGGCGTTGGTTGAGCTTGCTACCCGCGCGGGCATTCCGGCAGGCGTGTTACAGGTAGTGACCGGCATGCCGCAGGGCATCGGCGCGGAGTTAACCAGCAATCCGCTGGTACGCAAATTATCCTTTACCGGCTCGACTCGCGTGGGCCAGTTGTTGATGCGCCAGTGTGCCGATTCGGTCAAACGCCTCAGCTTTGAGTTGGGCGGTAACGCGCCGTTTATCGTGTTTGACGATGCCGACATCGACTTGGCGATCGCTGGCGTCATGGTCAGCAAGTTCCGCAACGGCGGCCAAACCTGCGTCTGCGCCAACCGTATTTTGGTACAGCGCGGCATTTACGATAAGTTCGCCGCGCGGCTAGTGGAAGAAACCAACAAGCTGAAAGTCGGTAACGGCTTTGAGGCAACCACGCAAATTGGCCCGTTGATTAACAAGGCGGCGGTCGAAAAAGTCAATCGCCACATCGATGACGCACTAAGTCAGGGCGCGCGCTTATTGACCGGCGGCATCGCCGAAGGCGACAGCAACTTTGCCAAACCTACCGTTTTAGCCGACGTCACCTCTTCGATGCTGATTGCTAACGAAGAAACGTTCGGGCCGGTCGCGCCACTGTTTTGTTTCGACGATGAACAGGAAGCGATCGATTTGGCTAACGCCACGCCATTTGGTTTGGCTGCTTATTACTTCACCGAAAACTTACGTCGTTCATGGCGCGTGGCTGAAAAACTGGAATTTGGAATGGTCGGCTTAAATACCGGTTCCGTTTCACTAGAAATAGCGCCGTTCGGCGGGATAAAGCTTTCAGGAATTGGCCGTGAAGGCGCGAAAGCCGGTATTGAAGAATATCTTGAAATGAAATCTTTCCATATTGGCGGGCTTAATTAATAAGCAGGCTGTTCTTTTTTGAGACAGCGTTAGCCAAGATTATCGGTATGAGTTTTAGCAGTTTGTTTAGCGACTATTTTTTGCTTTATGTTGTAGGTTCTGTGTTTATCCTTTAATGCTTAGGAACGCGGCTATCACCTCCCCGATAGCCGCATTTTTAGCCTGTCTAATAGTTTCCTCCTTTTACTCCTGCCGTTTTAATGTGCTTGTTAAACTCCTGTGAACTTTTGCGGTGCATTTCTCATTTATTCATAAAAAATAATGCTTTAATGCAGCTAATGGCTTTGGTGAATTCTTGTTTAGATCATAAAAGTGCAAACAAAGTGCAGAGATTCCCTGCTTTGGTGCAGTAAATGTACATTTTTCATTCGCTTATTTTTCATTGAATAATGTTGCGACGGAAAGGTGAAGTTTTAACCCTTAACTCGGCATAAAACGTTTTTTGGCAGGCAATTTCCGCATATTCCGTTTTAAAGAATATGGCACGCTTTGTGCTTAGTAGTTAATAGAGAGCTTAATAGAGAACTTAATGGAGTAGTTAGTAGATACCTAAGAAAAAAAAGAAAAGTAATAACTCTCTTAGGTTTTAAATTTGCTGTTTTCAGTCGTTGTTATGAATAACTAGACAGCAAACAAAATATTTATTTTCGGCACGCAGGTTTTTATAAAAGATCTCCCTGCCGAGCAAAGGGAAATAACACCTTTTCCTTAAAGCAATGCCTCATAACGAAGTGTGTTATCGAGGATGTTTTATCAAACGGCTTTTATCGAATAGTTACTGCCTAAAAAACGGCAATCAAAAAGGAATGATTCACTATGTTGAGTTTTGATCCCAAAAACGTGTTTTTGCCGAAAGGGCACCTGATTGGCGGCAAAATCCATGAGGGCACCGGCGAGCGCCTGCGCGTGAATCGTCCTTCTGACGGACAATTTCTCGGCGAAATTCCCGACGCTGACGCCGCGCTGGTTGACCTGGCAGTAACCAACGCGCATCAGTCCTGGCTCGAAAGCGGCTGGGGCACGCGTCCTCCACGTGAGCGCGGCAAAGTGCTGCGCCGTTGGGCAGATTTAATTGACGCCAACGCCGAAGAGCTCGGCCAGCTCGAAGCTGTCAGCTCGACGCGCCCCATTTTTGACGTGGTAAACCACGAAATTCCGTTTACCGCCGAAGCGATTCGTTTCTACGCCGAATGCTGCGACAAATACAGCGGCGACGTGCTGCCAACCCGCAGCGCCAGCCTCGGCATGCTGGTGCCTGAGCCTTACGGCGTGATCGGCGCGATTACGCCGTGGAACTTCCCGCTCTCCATGGCCTCATGGAAACTGGGTCCGGCACTGGCGGCAGGCAACGCAGTGGTATTGAAACCTTCTGAATTAACGCCGTTTTCCTCCGTTCGTTTAGCCGAATTGGCGATTGAAGCAGGCTTGCCAGCGGGCGTTTTAAACATCGTTCAAGGTCGTGGCGTGAGCTGTGGCAGCGCGTTGGTCAACCATCCGCTGGTGCGCAAAATCTCCTTCACCGGATCGACCGCCACCGGCGCGCAAATCATGAGTCAGGCCGCGTTAAACGGCATGAAACCCGTCACCCTCGAGCTTGGCGGCAAAAGCCCGCAGTTAGTGTTTGATGACGCCGGTGATATCGACGTCGTTGCGGCGCGCATCTTCCGTGGCTTCACGGCTAACGGCGGACAGGCCTGCGTCGCGGGCACCCGTTTGGTGGTGCAGTCCGGCATTGCCGACGCGCTGATCGCCAAGCTGGTTGAGCTGTGTGAAAACGTTGAACCCGGCAATACCTGGAACAGCGCCTGCCGCTACGCGCCGATTATCGACGTGCGTCAGGCGAAAAAAATTGAAACCATCGTCCAATCCGCCGTTAAAGAGGGCGCGCAGTTGCTGGCCGGCGGCGAATTTTTCCCGAATACCGATGAAGGCTATTTCTTCAAACCCACGCTCTTAGCGGGCGTAGGCGCAGAGTCTGCCGCCGTGCAGGAAGAGATTTTTGGCCCGGTATTGACCATTCAAACCTTCGAAAGCGAAGAAGAAGGTTTAGCGCTGGCGGATCACGCCATTTACGGGCTGGCGGCGGGCGTTCACACGCTGAATATCGACCGCGCGCTGCGTGCGATGCGCCGTCTGGCGGCGGGCACCGTGTGGATCAACCGCTATGGCCGTTCGGGCGATTTCATTATTCCAACCGGCGGCTTCAACGGCTCCGGCATTGGCAAGGATTTGGGCCGTCAGGCGTATGAAGCCTGCCTGCGTTATAAAAGTGTACTGATTGATTTTTAAGACTTTTCATACCACGACAACATTATTGGAGAAGGGGATTATCATGGCGGTATTCAAACCTAAGTTCATTACTTTCGACTGCTACGGCACGCTGATCAATTTCGACATGGCCGGTGCGGCTAAAAATATTTTCGCCGATCGCGTTAGCCCTGAGGAGATGCCGGCTTTCACCACCGATTTCGCACGCTATCGTTTCGACGAAGTTCTAGGCGCCTGGAAACCTTACGCCGATGTCGTTTGTCACGCGATGATCCGCACCTGCAAGAAATGGGGCGTGGAATATAAAGACAGCGACGGCGCGGGCATCATGGAAGCCTGTGCAACTTGGGGTCCACATCCTGATGTGCCTGCCGGTTTGGCGAAAGTGGCCGAAGAGTTCCCGCTGGTGCTGCTGACCAACTCTATGGACGACCTGATTACCCACCATGTGCCGCGTCTGGGCGCGCCAATTCACGCCGTGTTTACCGCCGAGCAGGCACAGTCCTACAAGCCAAGACAGCAGGGCTTCGAATACATGCTCGACCAGCTGGGCTGCGGTCCTGAAGATATTCTGCACGTCTCTTCAAGCCTGCGTTACGACCTGATGACCTGCTACGACATGGGCATCAAAAACAAGGTTTGGGTCAATCGCGGACACGATCCGGCCTGTGCAGCTTACGAATATACCGAAATTAAAAGCGTCGGCGATTTGCCGGGTGTAGTAGGACTTTAATCCCGACGCCTGCGGGCAGACGGTTGACGGCACGGTAAATCTGGATGAGGCACAGCATGAAACTTGAATCATTTTGGCAGGCAACGGCGCCGGTATTTTCCGGCGCGGCGGCGAGCGAGCTTCCGGCAAAGGCCGACGTAGTGGTCGTTGGTGGCGGATTTACCGGGCTGTCTGCAGCCTATAATCTCGCCAAGGCTGGCGTAAATGTGGTGGTGCTGGAAGCGGGCGAGGTGCTGAGTCAGGCATCGGGCCGCAACGGCGGACACTGCAACACCGGCGTGGCGCAAAACTTTGCTTCATTGGTCGAGAGCGTGGGCCTTGAGCAGGCGTCTATTTATTATCACGCCTATGCCGACGCGGTGGAATATGTTCACTCGGTTGTTAAAGAAGAAACTATTGACTGCGACCTGATTCGCACCGGCAAACTCAAACTTGCCAGCAAGGCCAAGCATTTTCCTTCATTAGTGAAAACCTACGAATTGCTTAAACGTACCGTAGACAGCAACGTCGAGCTGATTGACGCTAGCCACATTCGCGACGAAATCGGCTCCGATGCCTTCCACGGCGGCCTGCTGCAAAAAGGCGGCGGGCAGATGCACATGGGTAAATTTGGTGTCGGACTGGCGCAGGCCGCCGTCGCCAAAGGGGCGGTGATCCACGCACATACTCCGGTTACAGGCTTGCAGCAGATTGATGGCCATCGTTATCGCGTCAGCACGGCGCGCGGCGACATTGAAGCGGGCCGCGTTTTGCTCGCCACCGGCACCTCCGACAAAGGTCCGTTCTCGTGGTTCCAGCGCCGTATCGTGCCGGTCGGCAGCTTTATCATCGCCACCGCGCCACTCACGCCGGGCCAGCTGCAAGAGTCCTTTAAAAATAATCGCACCTACGTCACCTCATTGAATATCGGCAACTATTTCCGCACCACGGCAGATAACCGCCTGATCTTTGGCGGCCGTGCGCGCTTTGCTATCAGTAATCCCACCTCAGACGCGCGCAGCGGTGCCGTGCTGCGTCAGGGATTAAGCGAACTCTTCCCGCAGCTGGCCGACGTCAGAATCGACTATTGCTGGGGCGGATTGGTCGACATGACCGCCGATCGCCTGCCGCGCGCCGGTGAGCACGAAGGGCTGTTTTACTCCATGGGCTATAGCGGCCACGGCACGCAAATGTCTGTTTACATGGGCAAAGTGATGGCGGCGTTGATTACCGGACAGCCGGTAAGCAATCCGTGGCAGCGCAGCAATTGGGCCGCGATGCCGGGATATTTTGGCAAGCCGTGGTTCCTTCCCATGGCGGGCCTGTATTACAAAGCCAAAGACAAGGTTTCGTAATCTAACGATTTAATAAGTAAGACATTTTATAAGTCCGGGGTTTTAAACAGAAAGTTATAAATAAAAATGATAGGCAACAACATGTTCTAAAAGTATCGACAAACATCAACGGCTTTTTTCGGTAAATACCGCATTCGGGGAGATTTCAATGAGCAAATTTCGTAAAGAATCAGGTCCAGCTACACCGAAGTCAGCAGCAAATCTGGCAGTGAACTCACTGGCAGACATTAATATTTCACGTCGCGGCGTGATGAAGATGTTTTCTGCCGGTGCAGCCTTAAGCACGGGCATTATCAGTTTACCTAACAGCGCATGGGCCGCAGAGGCGACGCCGGTAAAAGGCGGCAAGCTGCGCGCGGCGGCGGCTAACTCCTCGGCAGCGGATACGCTGGATCCGGCCAAGGCTAACAACAGTGGCGATTACATGCGCCAGTATATGTTTTATAGCGGCTTAACCGAGTTAGACACCAAGCTCATCCCGCAGATGGGTCTCGCCGAGTCGATCACCAGTTCCGACGGCATTGTCTGGAGCATCAAGCTGCGTCAGGGCGTGACCTTCCACGACGGCAAATCGCTGACCGCGCAGGATGTCGTGTTCTCGCTGGCACGCCATCAGGATCCGGCCACGGCCTCTACCGCCATCGCGCTGGCAAAACAGTTCGCCAGCATCAAGGCCGTGGGTCTGATGGAAGTCGAGCTGAAGCTGGTGCAGGCCAACTTCGACCTGCCGTCAATTCTCGGCACGCCTGCCTTCCTTATTCTGCAAGACGGCACCAAAGATTTCTCCAAAGGTATCGGCACGGGGCCTTTCGTCTGCAAAGAGTTCTCTCCGGGCACGCGTACCGTGGGCGAGCGCAACAAAAACTTCTGGAAACCGGGCCTGCCGCACCTCGATGAAGTCGAACTGCTCGGCGTAACCGATCCTGCGGCGCGCGTCAACGCCTTGCTCTCCGGCGAGCTGCACTTTGTCTCGACGTTAAGCTCGCGCGATGTGAAACGCGTTAACGGTTCCGGCAGCTGTTCGGTGCTCGAGAGCAAATCCGGCATGTATTCCGACCTGATTTTGCGTCAAGACGCGGCTATCACCAGCAATCCTGATTTCGTGCTGGCAATGAAATATCTGCAACCGCGCGAAATGCTGCTGAAAAACGTGGTGCAGGGTTATGGCACCATCGCCAATGACCATCCGGTTCCGCCTTGGCATCCATTCTTTAACAAAGAGCTGCCGCAGCGCCCGATGGATTTGGACAAGGCAAAGTTTTACCTCAAGAAGTCTGGGCTGGTGAAGCCGAGCCTGGAAATTGTCGCTACCGATAACATCGAAGGCGCAATCGAAGGCGCGCAGTTCCTGCAACAGCTGGGCAGCCAGGTCGGGATGAACCTTAAAGTGCGCCGCGTACCGTACGACGGTTACTGGTCGCAGCACTGGATGAAACACCCGATGGGCTATGGCTCGGTGAACCCGCGCCCGACGCTCGACATGCTGTTCAGCCAGTTCTACAAGTCTGACGCACCGTGGAATGAGTCCGGCTGGAAAAACGAACAGTTTGACCAACTGGTGACGGCAGCGCGCGGCGAGCGCGATCAGGCCAAGCGCAAGCAGATGTATGGCGACATGCAGGAGCTGGTCTACAACCACTGCGGCACTATCATTCCTCTGTTTATCAGCGCACTGGATGGTTATAGCAATAAAGTGAAAGGGGTGGAGTCCTATCCGTCCGGCATGATGATGGGCTATCGCTTTACCGAATTAGTCTGGTTAACCGCGTAATCCGGAGGCAGCAATGAATCAGCTTATCCTGTTCCTTATTCTCCGTCGTATCGGCTCTGGCGTAGTTACGCTGTTTATCGTCTCGGCGCTGGTGTTTTTCATCACCAGCCTGCTGCCGGGCGATGCGGCGCAGCAGCTGCTCGGACAGGCCGCAACGCCTGAAACCGTGGCCGCGCTGCGTGAGCAACTGGGCCTGAATCTGCCTATCTGGCAGCGCTACTTTGTGTGGCTCGGCGGCATGCTGCACGGCGATTTTGGCCTCTCTTTTGCCAATAATATGCCGGTCAGCCAGCTGGTCTCCCAACGCATTCCGGCGACGTTCCAGCTGGCAGGCATCACTACGCTGGTGTCTGTGCCGCTGGCGGTGATTATCGGGATTACGGCGGCGATGAAACGGGGTTCGCTGATTGATCGTATTTTGGTGGTTGGCACCATGTCGGTGGTGGCCGTGCCAGAATTTCTGGTCGCGACCGTCTGCGTCATGGTGTTTGCGGTGCATTTACACTGGTTCCCGGCGATGTCGCTGGGTTCCCCTAATCAGGACTTTTTAGGCTATCTGCGCGTCTATGCGCTGCCGGTCTTTACCCTGTGCTGCGTGATTATCGCCCAAATGGCGCGCATGACGCGCTCGGCAATCATCAACCAGCTCGACAGTTCCTATCTTGAAATGACGCTGCTTAAAGGGGTGAGCCCGCTGCGCGCCGTATTGCGCCACGCCTTGCCGAACGCGGTCGGACCTATCGCCAACGCGATTTCGCTGAGCCTTTCTTATCTGTTCGGCGGCGTCATTATTATCGAAACCATTTTCAGCTATCCCGGATTGGCGAGCCAGATGGTCGATGCCGTGAGCAACCGCGACCTGCCCATTGTGCAGCTGTGCGTGATGCTGTTCAGCACCTGCTATCTGCTGCTGCTGCTGCTGGCCGATGTCGCCACCATTGCCTTTAATCCAAAGCTGAAACAGTAAGTTACCAGAGGGGATTCGTGATGCGAAAAACGGTAAGAGTGTTGAGAAAAGCGCTGAACTTCTGGCTCTCGTTGTCCATAACCGGGCGGGTCGGTCTGTCGATCACCCTGTTCTGGCTCTGCATGGCGCTGTTTGGCGGCTGGCTTTCTCCTTATAACGTCGAAGATCTCGGCGCTGGCGGCATCAACGAAGGCTTTAGTAAAACCTTCCTGCTCGGAACCGACTATCTTGGCCGCGATATGCTGACCCGCGTGCTTTACGGCGCGCGTTATTCGATTGGACTGGCACTCTCCGCCGCCGTGCTCGCCAGCACCTTGGGCACCTTACTGGCGCTGCTGGCCGCAATGTCCGGCCGCTGGCTTGAAGAGCTGCTAGGCCGAATCAACGACGCGCTGCTGATTATGCCCGGCAAAATTATGGCGCTGCTGATTGTGGCCGTGTTCAGCTCCTCGCTGCCGATGCTGATCGTCACCGCCGTCATCACATATTGGCCGGGCGCCTATCGAATTGCCTACGCGATGGCCTCGAACCTGCGTTCGATGGATTACGTGCAGGCCGCTCATCTGCGCGGCGAGAGTAAACTTTATATCGCGCTGACCGACGTGCTGCCGAATATGCTGCACCCGATGCTCACCGATTTCGGCCTGCGTTTCGTTTATATCGTGCTGCTTTTGAGCGGCTTGAGCTTCCTGGGGCTGGGCGTGCAACCGCCTTATGCCGACTGGGGCACGCTGGTGCATGAAAATCTTCAGGCGCTGTTCGACGGTTCGCCCGCCGTGCTTATCCCGGCTATCGCCATCGCCAGCCTGACTATCGGCGTTAACCTGTTCATCGACAGCCTGCCTTCGCGTCGCACGATTCGTCTGGAACTTGAAGAGGAGACGGCATGAATATTCAATCTATCCATTCAGCGGGTCATCACGATATGACACAGGCTACTCAAACTGAAATGCCGATTGTGGTCAACGTGCGCAATCTGCAAGTGCAGGCCAAAAACGAGGCTGACGACGTTATCACGCTGGTTTCCGATATCAATTTCGAGGTCAGGAAGGGCGAAGTGCTGGCGCTGATTGGCGAATCGGGTTCCGGTAAAACGACCATTGCGCTGGCGCTGATGGGCTACGCGCGCCACGGTTGTCGAATTAGCGGCGGAGAGATCGAGCTTGCCGGCACTGACGTGACGCGTCTCAGCACGTCGCAGCTGTGTCAGTTTCGCGGCTCGACGGTCGCCTATATTGCGCAGAGCGCGGCGGCCTCGTTTAACCCTGCCATGACGTTAATGGATCAGGTGGTCGAACCCGTTTTAATTCACAAAACCATGAAGCGCGTCGATGCCGAGAAAAAAGCCGTGGCGCTGTTCCGCGAGCTGGCGTTGCCTTCGCCTGAAACCATTGGCAGCCGCTATCCGCATCAGGTTTCGGGCGGTCAGTTGCAGCGCGTGATGGCGGCAATGGCGCTGATTGGCGACCCTGAAGTGGTGATTCTCGACGAACCGACCACCGCGCTTGACGTGACGACCCAGCTCGAAGTGTTGAAAACATTCCGTCGAGTGGTGAAACAGCGCGGCACCACGGCGATTTATGTCAGTCACGACCTCGCCGTGGTTGCACAAATGGCTGACAAGATTCTGGTGCTGCTGAAAGGCAATATCGCCGAATACGGCACCACCGAAGCGCTGCTGCAACGTCCGCAGTCGCCTTACACCCGCAGCCTGCTTGACGCCGCGCAGCACAAACCGCGCAACAGTCCGTGGCAGCCCGAGCAGGAGCCGGTGAAATGCCTGCTCGAAGTGCGCGATTTGGCCGCCGGTTACGGGCCGCTGGATGACAACGGCAAGCCGAAAATCAGCATTCTCGAGGATATCAATTTCAAGCTCTATCCGGGGCAGGCGATCGGTATTATCGGCGAGTCCGGCTCGGGTAAAACCACGCTGGCGCGCGCGATTGCGGGCATGATCGCGCCGAGCAACGGTTACATTCTCTTTAATGAAACCTATCTGAAAGGGGACATGGACGTACGCACGCTCGACGAGCTGCGTCGCATCCAGTTTGTGTTCCAGATGGCGGATACCGCGCTGAACCCGAGCCAGACTATCGCCACGATTTTGAAACGTCCGCTGGTGTTTTTCCACGGCCTGCGCGGCAAGGCGCTGGACGCGAGGCTGAAACAGCTGCTGGATCTGGTGCGTCTGCCGCACACCGTGCTCTATCGCAAACCTTCCGGGCTGTCGGGCGGACAGAAGCAGCGCGTCAATTTAGCGCGCGCGCTGGCCGCCGAGCCGGACCTGATTTTATGTGACGAGGTCACCTCTGCGCTGGACTCCGTGGTCGCCGCCGCCGTGCTGGATTTGATTTCCGAGCTGCGCCGCGAGTTAAACGTCTCCTTCCTGTTTATCAGTCACGATTTGCACGCCGTGCGTTCCGTGTGTGATGACGTGATCGTGGTCAATAACGGCCGCATGGTCACTCAGGTGAGTCGCGCAGATTATGACAAACCGACCAGCAGTCTTTACTACGAGCGCCTCAAACGCGCCGTGCCGGAGCTGCGTCAGGGCTGGCTCGAAGAGCAGGATGGCGAACCTGTCGGCCTGCCGCTGGCCGAGTAACCCTTGCGCGATAAACCCCTTTTTCTCAAGAATACGATTTAACAAGGAACCGCCTGTCATGCCCGCACCGATTCGATTTGTACAAGACAGCCATCTTTTTCCCGACGCGGTAGACGTGGTGGTGATCGGCGGCGGCATTGCCGGTGCCGCCACGGCCTATGAGTTGGCGCGCAAAGGCGTCTCCGTCGTGCTGCTCGAAAAGGGGCTGATTGGCGCGGAGCAGTCGAGCCGCAACTGGGGCTGGTGTCGTCAGCAAAATCGCGACGAACGCGAGCTGCCGTTGTCGATTCATGCGCTGCAACGTTGGAAAGAACTTAAGCAAGAGACCGGCGAAGAGCTCGGTTTTCGCAATACGGGTCTGGTTTATGCCACTAAAAAACAGGAAGAGATCGATGCCTGGGAAAAGTGGGGCCAGATGGCAAAAAATTACGGCATGAGCAGCGAAATCCTCACCGCCGCGCGCGCCAAAGCCCTGACCGAAGGCAGCGTGTCAGAGTGGCGCGGCGGCGTTTACTCTCCGACCGACGGCCACGCGGAACCCTCGCTGGCCGCGCCGGGCCTGGCGATTGCCGCGCAAAAATTGGGCGCTTTGGTGTTTCAATACTGCGCCGTGCGCGGGCTTGATGTTTCGGCGGGCAGAGTCAGCGGCGTCTGGACCGAACGCGGGTTAATTCGCGCCAGCTCGGTAGTGTGTGCAGGCGGCGCGTGGAGCTCGATGTTCTGCCGTCGTCACGGCATCGACCTGCCGCTCGGCAACGTGATCGGCACCGCGATGCGCACCGCGCCTATCGAGCAGGTGATCAAGATGCCTCTTTACACGGAAGGTTTTGCCTGTCGTCCGCAGCTCGACGGCAGCTACACGCTGTCGGTATCAGGCCGTGGCCGCGTGGCGGTAGGTCCACAGGGTCTGCGCTACGCCAAAAAATTCTATCCGACCTTTCAGGCGCGGCGTAAAAATCTCAAGGTGCATTTCAGCCCGAGCGCCTTTTTACAGGGTCCGGAGGCGCTCGGCAAATGGCAGTTTGATGCGCCATCGCCTTTCGAAAAAGTCCGCGTGCTGGACCCCGCTGCCGATCAGGCGATGGTGAAAGAGGGCGTCGACGCAATGCGCCGCGAATTTCCGGCGCTCGGCGCGGTGCGCGTCGTGCAGGCGTGGGGCGGCATGATTGACAGCACGCCCGACGCGATTCCGGTGATTTCCGGCGTCGATAAACTGCCGGGGCTTTTTATCTCTGCCGGTTACAGTGCGCACGGTTTTGGCATCGGTCCGGGCGCGGGCAGCTTAATGTCAGATTTGGTTACGGGCCGCGCGCCGGTTGTCGATCCGACCCCTTTCCGTTATAACCGTTTCAACGATGGTAGCGAAATCAACAAACCGGGAATGATGTAAATGACTGAACAACACCCTCTGAATGCTTCCGAAATTACTCTACGCGCCATGACGGTCGAGGATTTACCGGCCTGCCACACGCTGTCTCAACAGGTTGTCTGGCCGCATCGTCTTGAAGACTGGCAGCTTGCTTTGCATTGCGGCACAGGTTTTGTGGTCGAAACGGCAGGGCAAGTCGTGGGCAGCGCTATCTGCTGGCCGTGGGGCAGTGATTATTCCACGCTCGGGCTGGTGATCGTCAGCCCTGACTGTCAGGGACGCGGCATTGGCAAAAAGCTGATGACCACGCTGATTGACACGCTCGACGGCAGCACGGTGCGCCTGCACGCCACGCCGGAAGGCCGTCCGTTATATGAAAAACTCGGTTTTGTGGCTACCGGCGGCATTTGCCAGCAGCAGAGCCGCGAGCTGCCTGACATTGCGCCGCCACAGCTGACGGTAGATGAACAGCTTCGCGCGCTGAACGGCGACGATATTTCGACCTTAATCGAGCTGGATGCCCTGTCGAGCGGCATGCAGCGCGGCGTGCTCTATGACGCGCTGGCCAATCCGACCAGCCCGCTGCGCATGGAAAAAGGCCTGCTGTTGAGCCGCGATAACCAGCCTGCGGGCTTTGCGATGCTGCGCGAGTTTGGTCGCGGTTACGCTATCGGGCCGGTAATTGCCGACAGCGCCGAAGACGCGAAAATCCTGATTTCCCAACTGCTGAGCGAATGTCCGGGCGAGTTCGTGCGTCTCGACGTTGAGGCGGACAGCGGGCTGGGCGAATGGCTGGAGTCGCTGGGCGTGCCGTGCGTTGACCGACCGGTCACCATGTACAAAGACGGCGAGCCGCTGCGCGCGCCCGACGGCTGGCGCAACTTTGCCTTGACCAGCCAGGCGCTGGGTTAGGAGCGGCCGTGAAAACTATCCTTTATAAGTCTGACCCCAAGCGCGGCAAGCTGTGGCAAGATATTTTTGCCGACATCGCGCCTGATTATCGTTTCATTCAGTGGACCGACCTCGATTTATCGCAGGGCGATCCGGCGATTTTTGCCGAGGTCGATTATCTGGTCGCGTGGATGCCGCCTGAAAATCTGGCGCAGCGTTTCCCGCGTTTAAACGTCCTGTTTTCGATTGGCGCGGGTGTCGATCAATTCGACCTGAGTCAGCTTCCTGCCGAGCTTCCGGTGGTCAGAATGGTCGAACCCGGCCTGACGCAGGGAATGGTGGAATACGTGACTTTCGCCGCGCTGGCGTTGCATCGCGATATGCCGCTGTACTTGAAGCAGCAGCGCGAACACCAGTGGAAAGTGCATCCGGTTGCCAGCGCCGCCAAACGTCGTATCGGCGTAATGGGGCTAGGCGAGCTCGGAGAGGCTACACTTAACACGTTGCAGAGTTTCGGCTTTGAATGCCACGGCTGGAGCCGTTCGGGTAAGGCGATAGCAGGCGTTACGGGCTGGGCCGGTGCCGATCAACTGCCCGAGTTTTTGGCGCACAGCGATATTTTGGTCTGCCTGTTGCCATTAACCGATGAGACACGCGGGATGCTAAACGCCGCGCTGTTTGCCCAATTACCGAATGGCGCGGCGCTGATTCAAACCGGACGCGGGCCGCATCTTGTCGCTGCTGATTTACTGGCCGCGCTGGAGAGCGGGCAACTGCGCGCTGCGGTGCTGGACGTTACCGATCCCGAGCCGTTGCCGGTTGATAGTGCGCTGTGGGAACATCCGGCGGTGTGGCTCACGCCGCACATCGCCAGCCAGACGCAGCCGAACACGGCGGTGAATGCTCTGCTCGCAAATCTGCAACGTTTTGAGACTCAACAGCCAATGATCGGCGAAATCGATAAAACCAAGGGGTATTAATATGAGCACGCTTTCCGGTCCTCAAGACGCCGTTTCTCACGACGATGCGTCTTTGATTTCAGAAATTTTGCCGCGCCTGATAGCGCTGCGTCAGGACCTTCACGCTCATCCCGAATTAGGCTTCAA
Source organism: Rouxiella sp. T17 (assembly GCF_036663475.1). NCBI lineage: Bacteria > Pseudomonadati > Pseudomonadota > Gammaproteobacteria > Enterobacterales > Yersiniaceae > Rouxiella > Rouxiella sp. T17. The sequence continues at coordinate 54,604 of NZ_JAWUEA010000029.1, forward strand.
CGAACACCGCACGGCGGGCATTGTGGCGGCGTTTCTGCGCGAGCTCGGCCTTGAAGTGCATGAAGGCGTGGGCAAAACCGGCGTGGTGGGCGTGCTAAGAAAAGGCAGCGGCAGCAAGAGTATTGGCCTGCGCGCCGACATGGACGCCTTGCCGATTATCGAGCAGGGCGCGCCGGAATACGTGAGCCAGAATCACGGCGTGATGCACGCCTGCGGCCACGACGGCCACACCACCATGCTGCTCGGCGCGGCGTGGTTATTGACGAAAAGCGTGGAGTTTAACGGTACGGTAAACTTTATCTTCCAGCCTGCCGAAGAAGGTCAGGCGGGTGCGAAGGCGATGATCGACGACGGGTTATTTAGCCGTTTTCCTTGTGACACGGTGTTTGGCGTTCACAACTGGCCGGAGCTGGCCGAAGGTGAAGCGCAAACGCGCGTTGGGCCGATTATGGCGGCAGCCGATCGTTTTGACATTCGCGTTTTCGGCGGCGGCGGACACGCGGCGCAGCCTCATCTCTCACCGGACACCATGCTAGCGACCAGCGAGCTGGTGGTGCAGTTAAACACCATTATCTCGCGCTGCATCGACCCTACCGATCCTGCTTTGCTGACGGTGACGCAAGTTCAGGGTGGTTTTTCGCACAACATGATCCCTGCCGAAGCGCGCATCACCGGCACGGTCCGCAGTTTTGACCTACGCGCGCAGGACATCATCGAAGCCAGCCTGCGCCGCCTCGCCGAGCACGTTCCCGCCGGTCACGGTTTACAGGCCGAGGTAAAATATAATCGTTATTATCCCGCGACGGTGAATTCTGCCGCCGAGGCGGAAGTTGCCTTGCAAGCCGCTAAAAGTGCGGGTCTTGCGACGAGCGTCGCGCCAAAACCGGCTTTAACCTCCGAAGATTTTTCATTTATGTTGCAGGAAAGGCCGGGGGCGTATTTGTGGCTGGGTCAAGGGGATGGAAGTGTTAAGCCGTTAGCGCCTTTGCACCATCCAAAGTATGACTTTAATGACAAAATTATCCCTAACGGGGTTAGGTTCTACGCGGAGGTGGTTAAGCAGCAGCTTAAGAATCCTTCTTAAGATTTGGAAATCTTAAGGCAAACTTTTTAAATTCAAATTTAAGTTCAAATTCAAGTTCAAGTTCAAGTTCAACTGCATTCGCTTCGCTCAATGGGCGGCGGCCCATACCGCCCAAAGGCCCGCAGTCGCTCGGGCCTTTGGAATCCGAGCTTTTTTTCCAAAGTTGCAACTTGAGGACTAAATCCGTAGATCTTTCCAGATGCTCCCGCGCGTGGCGTAGGTCGCGCGGCTTTGCCGTTCCCTCATTACGGATTTGAGCCAAAGACGTCTCAAATCACTCCACTCAGCGCCGCCCCGATACCGCCAATAA
>NZ_JAWUEA010000030.1:0-155441 GCF_036663475.1 Rouxiella sp. T17
GAAGCGCATGCACTTGAATTTAAAAACCGCCAAGGCTCGGTTAAGCCTCAACGAGCGCAGTAAGCGAAGCGCATGCACTTGAATTTAAAGATTTTGACCTAAAAAGATTTTGACCCAAAAGATTTTGACCTAAAGAAAATTGCCTTTAGATTCCAAATCTAAAAAACTTCATCACCGTTTCGGGTGTAATCATTTTGTAATGATTTTGTCACCTCCCTGTGGGTCCCCTAAGCGTAGTTTGGTCCTCATGGTGCAGCCGCATCCTGAAAATCAACCGCCTTTAAGGAAAAATCATGAAAAACTCATACAAAAAACGCCTGATCGTCTCTTCTATTACTACGCTTTTACTGGCGGGTGTCGCAGCACCTGCGTTGGCCGCGCCGGTTAAAAATATCGTGCTGGTGCATGGTGCTTTTGTTGGTGGGTCAGGTTGGCGTCCGGTTTACGATATTTTAACTAAAGATGGCTACAACGTGACGCTGGTGCAGGAGCCTCTGACCTCATTTACGGATGACGTCACGGCAACAAAACGTATTCTTGATGAGCAAAAAGGACCGGCTATTCTGGTCGGACACAGCTATGGCGGGGCGATAATTACTGAAGCAGGTAACGACTCGCATGTAGCAGGGCTGGTCTATATTGCAGCTCACGCCTTGGATACGGGGGAAACCGAAGCCAGCAACGGCAAAAAATTCCCTAATTCGGCGCGACCTTTTGCCAAATCGGCAGATGGGTATCTGACCATCAAGCCGGAAAATTTCCCGAGCGATTTTGCTGCCGATTTGCCATTGAAAGAAGCCGAGTTTGAGGCGCATGCCCAAATGCCGACCAACGCCAGCGTCTTTACGGCCAATATTCCGGACCCTGCATGGAAGGTAAAACCGAGCTGGTATATGGTGGCGCAACAGGACAAAATTATTAATCCCGATCTCGAAAGAATGTATGCCGCGCGTGCGCACAGTCATAAAGTCGAAATTGCCGGCGCAAGCCATTCGGTTTATGAATCTCATCCAAAAGAGGTCGCTGCACTGATTGAACAGGCCGCCCAACACGCGCTGTAATTATGTTAATTTGGGTGGTCATTTGCTGCCAATCCGCCCGCACCAAGGCTTTAGGAGATTACCGTGAGAATTCTGGTTATTGAAGATGAGCCTAAAGCGGGGGATTACATGCGCAACGGGTTAACCGAAGCGGGCTACGTGGTGGATGTTGCCGTCAACGGCGTAGACGGTTTACATCTCGCCCAGGAATTTCATTACGACTTGATTCTGCTCGACGTCATGATGCCCGAAATGGATGGATGGGAAGTGATGAAAAGGCTGGATAAACAGCTTAATACGCCGGTTTTGTTTCTCACTGCACGCGGCACGCTAGAAGATAAGCTAAAAGGTTTAGAGCTCGGCGCCGATGACTATCTGGTTAAACCTTTTTCATTTGCCGAGCTGCTGGCCCGTATCCGCGTAGCCTTACGTCGCGGGGTGCAGGTCAAGCAGGCAGAAACTCTTGAACTGGCCGATCTGCAGATGGATATTCCCAAACGCCGTGTGATCCGCGCGGGTCAGCGTATCTCGTTGACCAATAAGGAATTTAATCTACTGCATCTTTTTATGTTGCACGAGGGGCAGGTGTTGTCACGTTCGGCAATCGCTTCGCGGGTCTGGGACATGAATTTCGACAGCGACACCAACGTGGTGGACGTCGCTGTCCGTCGGTTGCGGCAAAAAATTGACGATCCCTACGCGCTAAAACTGATCCATACGGTTCACGGCGTCGGTTATCGCTGCGAAAATGAATCATGAAACGTCACTCTCCGTGGTTTTCATTTGGCAGGCTTTCGCTCACCACCCGATTGTCGCTCATTTTTGCGTTGCTAACTTTCGCTGTTATTACTCTGGCCGGATTTACCCTCTATCGCACACTCGAAAAACAGATCAGTATTCGCGACGATGGCGCGCTGCTGACTCGGGTTGAACAAATTCGCACCCTGCTGAGTGACGAAGATGTCCTTAATCTCATCCACAACAAGCCGCAGTTGTTTGCCAATATGTTAGGCAATCACGAGGCGCTGTTAGTGCTGCGTTTTCCCGGACAAGCACCGCTTATTGAAGTGAATCCGGGGAATTCTCCCGTGCCAGTGAGCACTCCCGTGGCGGCTGACGCCCAGCTGACATTAGCCGCAGTGCAGCACAGTATGGCGCGAGACAACACGCCTTTTATTGCCGTTTCGGCCAGTGCAAAAACGTCCGACGGCCCGCAACCGCTGGAGATTATCAGTGGGCGATTAATGACCGAGCGCACGCATATTCTAGCCATTTATCGCCAGCAAATTATTTTACTGGCGCTGACGGCCGCAGCGTTGACCGCACTGCTGGCTTTTTGGATTGCGCGTCGCGGACTGAGTCCGCTGCGTCATTTAGCGGGGCAGACGGCCTCGATTGGCATTCGTAATTTGTCGACTCGTATCGATAACCGCAAATCGCCGCGCGAATTAACCGTGCTGATCGACGGATTCAATCAGATGCTCGACAGGTTGGAGATAAGTTTTACCCAGCTGAGTCAGGTATCGGCGGATATGGCGCATGATTTGCGGACGCCGATTGGCAATTTGCTTGGGCAAACGGAGGTGGCGCTGAGCCAGCAGCGCAGCACAGACTATTATGAAAAACTGCTGGGATCTAACTTTGAAGAGCTGCTGCGCCTGTCCAAAATGACCGATAACATGCTGTTTTTAGCCCGGGCCGAGCACGCGGATCATGCTATCGAACGCGCTTTGCTAAATATAGGCGACGAGTTTCAACGAATGGGCGAATATTTCGAAGGTCCGGCTGAAGAACGCGGCCTGTCGGTAATATTGCATGGCGAGGGAAATATCTGGGCCGATGCCAATTTATTACGCCGCGCACTGGCAAATTTGTTGGCTAATGCCATTCGTTATGCGGAGGAGGGCAGTGAGATTGTTCTGGAAAGTGCAGCTCATCCTCAAGGGACTAAAATTACTGTCATCAACCAAGGGCAGACGATTAATCCTCAACATTTAGACAGATTATTCGACCGCTTTTATCGTGCTGATCCTTCTAGAAATACCCACGCACACGCTAGCGGACTGGGGCTTTCTATTGTACGCAGTATTATGCAGCTGCATCAGGGGCAATATTCTGTGGTCAGCGAAAATCGGCAGACGCGATTTAGCCTTATCTTCCCCAATAAGTAGGCGGTGGCCCGCGTTTGTCATCGCGATATTCCATTTAAGCAGCTAACCTTAATATTAAGACTAACGTCACTGTCATCTTTGGCGATGATGGATAAAGATATTCTTAGTGTTTTTTATAGATGGAGCTGACATGTTGATATCAGAGACTACACATCACCACGGTCTGATTGCGATTGATAAACAGGGCGGCAAGGTTTTATTTTTAAATCCAGAGACGTTGGCCGTCGAGAAAACCTTAACCGGTTTTCCGCCTAATCCGCACGAACTATTGGTGATTCCGCTGCTGCACAAAGCCTATGTGCCTATTTTCGGCGATGGCATTCACGGCGATAATCCCCATCCGCAGCATCAGGTTGCGGTCATCGATTTGAAGACCCGCGAAATCAGTAAGTTTATTGAGCTAAGTCCGCTGGAATCGCCGCATACCGCGCGCTTGGGCAACGATGGTAACGTTTATCTATGCTGTGAAAACAGTGCGACCATTGTGGTCATCGATCCTAAAACCGACAAAATCATCAAGACTATCAAGGTTCCATCAACCAATACGCACCGTCTTAGCGTGACGCCGGAAGGTGACAAGCTGTTTACCGATAATGAAGAAGATGCCAGCGTCACCGTCGTAGAATTAGCTAACGGCAGCGGCAAAGTTATCGATAATATATCGATGCCTGGTGCGGTAAACGGTATTGCAATATCACCTCTAAGTTCTTCTATTATTACCAGTAATGCCGACAAGCCAGAGCTGGTCATTATTGACAGCAGCAGTCATAAAATCACCCGACATATTCCACTGCGTGGGCATAAGAAGGGCGCACAAATAGTTCGTTTTAGTCAGAATGGACAACTCTTGATCGTGATTGGCGACCAAGAGCCCGTCGCCACGTTATTTGACGGCGAGCTAAATGAAATAGCCTGTTTTAGCGTAGGCAATAAGCCGATGGATGGCTGCTTTAGCCCTGATAATAAAAGATTGTTAATTGCCAATGAAAAAGACGGCACGGTCAGTGTTATTGATATTGCGGCAAGAAAAGTGATTGCCACGCCCTCAGTAGGCAAAGGCTGTGAGGTGCTAAGTTATTTCACTGAACAGGCGGCCTAACCCTCTGCTTATCCCATAATGGGGCAATGAGGTAAAATAAATGCTTTGTCGTTGAGCGTGATTTTGTGAATAATCGATAAAAATAGACGATTATTCAGGGAAATGATGACGCTCAATGACTTTTACCCCCCTTTTTCTGCACCGAATTCACGATCTTCTTCAAAAGAATTATCATTAAACACGTCTCGGTCTTTTAGAAAAACATTTATACCGCTGGTCGGATTTTTATTACTCCTTGCAGGTTGTAGCACGCAAAAAGCGCCGCTCGACGGTAAGAAACCTCAGGATGTGCGCGCCGAAATTGTGTCTCGTCTACCTGCAAAAGTGGCCGACAAGCAGGGCTGGGCGCAAGATATCACCACCGCGTTTAGCACTCAAAAAATCGATCCGACTGCGGAAAATATCTGTGCCGTGTTGGCAGTGACCGAACAGGAATCCAATTTTAACGCCAATGCGCCCGTGCCCGGTCTAGGAAAAATTGCCTGGAAAGAGATCGACCGCCGTGCAGGCGAGGTGCATATTCCGGCGTTTCTGGTTCATACCGCGCTGAAAATCGAGTCGCCAAACGGCAAATCCTACAGCGATCGTCTTGATAATGTGCGCAGCGAGAAAGAGCTCAGTGCTATTTTCGATGACTTCATCGGCATGGTTCCGCTTGGCCAAAAGCTTTTCGGAAATCTAAATCCGGTGCATACCGGCGGCCCAATGCAGGTCAGTATCGCTTTTGCAGAAACCAAAGCCCGCGGTTATCCCTATCCCGTTGACCAAACTATTCGTCGTGAAGTCTTTAGCCGTCGCGGCGGAATGTATTTTGGTATCGCTCATTTGCTGGGCTATCCGACACACTACAGTGAGCCACTCTATCGTTTTGCCGATTATAACGCCGGATTTTACGCCAGCCGAAATGCCGCTTTTCAACAGGCTGTTAAGCGTTTAACCGGCGCACCGCTCGCGTTGGACGGGGATTTAGTGAGCTACAGCGACACGCCTGGCAAAACGGAAATGGCCGTGCGGAAACTAGGCAATAAGCTGGATCTCAGTGATTCAAATATTTCACGCGATTTGAAACTCGGGGAGTCGATAGATTTCGAAGACACGCCAACCTGGAAATTAGTTTTCGCGCTGGCAGATAAAACGGCAGGCAAGCGTATGCCGCGAGAGATGTTGCCGGGCATCGAACTTAATAGCCCGAAAATCACCCGTAATCTCACCACCGCCTGGTTTGCACAACGCGTAGAAGAACGACGTCGGCAATGTATGAATCGAGGTTAAAAGTATGAACCGAGGTTAAGGCGGGTTTAGTGCGGATTTAAAGCGTATTTAAGTAACGAAGACGTTTTCAAAATACCCTGCAACTTTTTGCAAACTACAGGCTACAAAGTGCAGGGTATTTTTTCCGTCTTGCTGCTTACAGAATGGTAGGCAGCAGCGATGACACGCAGTTCAGCACGTCGGTACGGAATTTCTTCGATGCATCTTCAATTTCGCTGGCATTCAGCGACTCTTTTTCGCGCTCGACAAAAGTTTTCACGCCTGACGTAAAGCTATTATCAAACTTTGCGTTCATGGTGTTGCCAACGCTGCCAAACAGAATGCGCATCGCCGATACCTGAACTAACAGCTCACGGTTTACACGTTCCAGTTGATCGATTCTCTGGGATAAATTTTCTTCGCTCATTTCAGCCTCCTATTCAAAACAGGCAAACCCTACCCCAATTTCACCCAAGAAGAAACGAGTGTGCGCCTTTTCCTGCAAACTTCTTGACTCAAATGTGGCCTTCGCGGCGATAAGGTCGGAATTTTCAATCATCAGGGTGAATTTCAGGCAAAAAAAAGCCCGCTCAGAGGCGGGCAAATAACAGGGGTACTACAGGGTTTCTACACAACAGGGTTTCTACATAGCAGGGTATTTACACATCAGGGTATCTACACATCAAGCTTTCTACACTGCTAGTTTCCAAAAACTGAGTTTCTGAAAACTGGATTTCGGTACTCATTCATTCACAGGGACATCACTTCTTTCGATGGATTTAAGATACCAAACCCTATGTATGGTTTTGTCATCGTCCGGTAAGTTTAAGAATCGATATGTAAAGCGCTCTTTTAATAACCTTTTGTACTCAGTCCGCTGACTAAAACAGGTGATTAAGAAAAATAGGCCAATAAAAAAGGCTCACTGTAAAAGTAAGTCTTTCGACGTGTAGTCAGTTTTATCGCAGGATAATCAGGAATTTTGCGCCGATAATCACCAATCCAGCAGGCTGTAAACGATTGCGGACATGGCAACAAGGCCGACGGCTACAATGAATACATTGCTGATGTGACCGCTATACTTTTTCATCGCAGGCACTTTGCGGATCGCGTACATCGGCATCAGGAAGAGCAACATCGCAATAACCGGACCACCCAACGTTTCGATTAGACCCAGAATGCTTGGATTCAAGGTAGCTACTGCCCATGTTGCCAGCAGCATAACGACCGCGGTAATACGGTTCATTTTTGCCAGGCTGATGGTTTTTCCACGGCTACGCAGCGATTTGGTCACGATACCGTTAAAACCTTCACGTGCGCCCAGATAGTGGCCGAGGAACGATTTAGTAATGGCGATAAAGGCAATGACAGGCGCGATATAAGCAATAACCGGCGTTTGGAAATGATTGGCGAGATAAGACAGAATAGAAATGTTCTGCGTTTTAGCTTCGACAAGATTGGCCGGTGACAGGCTCAACACGCAGCTAAAGACAAAGAACATCACGGTGACAACCATCATCAGCGTACTAAATGTCAGAATCTTAGAGCATTTCTTTTCAGCCTCATCGCCATATTCCTGACGTTTCGCGACGGCAAAGGAAGAGATAATCGGCGAATGGTTGAATGAGAAAACCATCACTGGAATAACCAGCCACAGCGTCATTAACATTCCTTTTCCCGCGCCATTAGTGGCGACAGAAGCATTATCGAATATAGACATGTTCCAATGCGGAATAAGATAAAGCGCTAGGGCCATCAGGACAATAACAAATGGATAAACCAGAATGCTCATTGTCTTAACAATAAGATGTTCGCCGAAGTGAACCAACGTCATTAATGCGGCGATCAGCACCAACGCTAATATTGCGCGCGGCGGGGCGGGCATATGCATTTGGTGAGTGATGAAACTTTCGACAGTATTGGTAATGGCGACGCTATAAACCAGCAGGATAGGGAAAATAGCAAAGAAATAAAGCAGGGTGATGAATTTACCCGCCGTGATACCAAAATGTTCTTCAACGACGCCGGTAATATTCTGGTCCGCATTCTTCCCGGACAGCACAAAGCGGGTGAGACCACGGTGGGCATAATAGGTCATCGGAAAAGCAAGAATAAGCATAATAATCAGTGGGACAAGGCCACCAATACCGGCGTTGATAGGCAAGAACAACACGCCCGCGCCAATTGCCGTGCCGTAAAGCCCCAGCATCCATGTTGTATCTGTTTTGCGCCATGCACCCGTTGTTTCAGCGCGTTCTGTGGCAAGTACGTCAACTTGAGAATTACTCATAAAACCTCTGGTGAACAATATTAAGTCATCTCGTGCGAGAGACTGAATCACAATTTAAAAACTGGCATCACTCAATGAGACAGATTTTGGATAGCGGGATAATACTCATGAGAAGCAGGAATATCCGTGATTAGGATCACCTCTGGCTTAATATATGGCTGTTTCCTTGCTTGTGCGATAAAGATACTGCCTTAATTTAAATATTTGGCTTAACTAACAATTTACGTATTGTAATAAGCCGTGCTTCATGCTTGAAAAAATCGAAAGCAGGGTAGCATAAACTGGTTTTTACTCAAATTGACAAGTTTCGTACTAAGGAATAAATAAGGATTTTTATGAAACTGAATGTTGATATAGAGGATATTAATGACGTCAATAGAGAGGATTAATACGGCGGAGTTCTTGAATGAAATCATGTAAAGCCCCTGAATCAGCAATAGAAAACTGATTCAGAGAAATTCGGGGTGATGATTATTTGAGCAGGTCACCCGTGCCGAACAGCTTATTGCTGTTGCTGCTCTGAATGCTGGTCAGGCAGTGAGTCGTTAACTGCTGCGCCGTGCTGCCGGGCGGATTAATCATATCCTGATGGCCCACTTTATTATTGAACGATGAATGTTCAACGCAAGGCTGAGAGAGATTACCCAGCGGGATTTCTGCGGCCTGAATACTGAACGCTGTGCTCGATAGCAGAAGCGCGGCGATGAAAACTTTACGGCTTACCATGTTAAATGTGTCCACAAATCTTTAAGAAAACGCTGTCTCGCCTTGGTATAGGTATCCAACGCTGAGAATCAAGAGAGTTTTGTGTGTAGATAGTTGAAATATAGCAATAAAAAACGGGAGCCATGGCTCCCGCTTGTCATTTGGAAAGAGTGATGAGCAACGGTCTACACATGTTGGAGCGTATTTTGCTCTTCAATTTCTTTATTCGGTAGGCGAATCGTGGCAGAAATCGCCAGAGAGACGATTAATAACACTGTGATGAGGCTGAAAGTCACTACAAATCCACCAAACAACGAGGCGATCAGCGAACCTAATACGCTGCCGATACCGAAACCGAGATACAGCAGGCCATAGTTCTTGGTGAGGTTGTTAAGTCCGAAGAAATCACTGACCAGCGAAGGATAGACGGTAATGGTGCCACCAAAGCTGAACGCGATGCAGGCAACGGAGGCAAAGAAGGTGGCTTCGTTCATATGGGTGAAGAGTAGAATGCTCATTCCGACCAATGAAATGACCTGTGCTAAAGAGATTACGCGGATGCGAGCCATTTTGTCGGACAGCACGCCCAGCACCAAACGGCCACTCAGGTTGGCGATAGCAATGACCGTCACGGCGTTGGCCGCAGTCAGCGCACTAAGGTGAACCAGGCCCTGACCAATATCTTTTGCCACGCCGATAACATATAAACCGCTCATGCAGGCGGTCAAAAACATCAGCGCCAGCATCCAATATTGTGGAACGCGAACCGCTTCGGCGAGGCTAAAATCGCGCGGTTGTTCCGAATGATTGTTAACAGTTTTCGTTTTCTGCTGCGGGGCGTCGGTCATCATCAGGCCGCCAATAATGATCATGGTCATCGCCAGCAGGCCCCAGATAATAAAGGTGTGCTCGAGCGTGGTGATGCTTAACAGATAGCCGCAAATGAATTTGAATCCGAGACTCCCCAGACCGTAGGCGCCAATGGCACAGGCGGAAACGACGCCTTTGCGTTCTGGAAACCATTTGACGCAGTTGGAAAGCGACATCAAATAACCCGCGCCGTCCGCCAAGCCGACCAACACGCCTGCACTTAGGTAAAGCATGATCAGATTATTTGAATGTGCCGTCAGGAAAAAGCCCACCGCCATCAAAATGCCCGCTGCGACGGTGACCTTTTTCACGCCGAACCGTTCCTGCAATTTGCCCGCCACGGAAGAGGCGATAGCCAATCCGAGACTTAATAAACCGAAAGAGAACGCGACGCGGCTGATAGGTTCGTCGAGCTTGGCCGAAAGCTGGCCGTTGAACAGGCTCCAGGTATAGACCGATCCGAGCGCAAACATGGTGATGATGGTGCCAATCAGGGTTAACCAGCGGGTGCGGTTTGTCGAGGTTACTGTTGCAGAAGTCACCGTCTTGTTAGACGTCTCGTCAAAGGTAGACATTTTAAAGCCAGATTTATCACTCATAGCGGGTTCTCCCGAGCGCGGCTGATTCAATTAAATTAGCGCTATGATAAATCCTATTGGGTCAGGTGAACCGATTCAGGCATGAGATGCTGCGAGAGCGGAATGAAATGCCTAAATATGGGTATGAATGACCTTAATACCCCTGTGGAAAGGCGATAATTTGGCTTAATTACTGCTTTGCAGCCCTTGCGGCGCGTGGGTTTAGTTGATCTACATCACGTAAAGCGATGTTAATTTCTGTCTTCTCGTCACTGCCATTTTGAATGAGGCCTTTTTAGCGATCGTTTATCACAAATCAGGCAATGGTTTTGCGGAAAACTTGGTTCTGAAAAAGGTGACTTCTCTTTATCCTGCATGCAGTCACTACGAGAAAGCTGCCAATAAAAAACTTCAAAGAGAGCCCGTTATGTCCGCTATTGTTCCTCATCTCGATCACGTCGTTATTAACGTTGCCGACGGGCTGAACGCCTCCGAACTGCTGTTCCGCCGACTCGGTTTTAGCCTCACGGCGCGCGGCCATCACTCGTTAGGGTCCAGTAATCATCTAGCAGTTTTTAACGATAACTATCTTGAGTTGTTGGGCTATGAAGATGCTAATACCTTGCAACGTAAGGATTTATGGCAGGCTCCGCTCGGATTAAATGGTCTGGTATGGAAGAGTGCCGACGCAGAAAAGACCTTTCAGCATCTTGCCAACAATCAGCTCGCAGATTCCTCGCCGAATGCCTTTTATCGCGCCGTGCGTTTAAACGATGGCACTGAGCCGAATGCCCGTTTCAAAACGGTGCCCGTCGCCGCCGTCCGAATTCCGCACGGCCGCAGCTTTTTCTGTCAGCATCTGACCCCCGAATTGGTTTGGCGCGCAGAATGGCAGACGCATCCGAATGCCGTTTCTCATATTTCTGAATTCGTCATTTCTGCCACTGATATTCAGCAAGCCGCGCAGGTTTATACAGAAATCTTTGGTCAGGAAAATTTGCAGCAAATAGATGAAGACGAGCTTAGCTTGCTGGCCGGACGTGCTCGCGTTCGTTTTATCTCGCCGCAAAAAGCTCTCAATAAATGGGGGATCGCACCGCAAGAGGGGATTCAATCGGCCAAAATGGTCGGATTGGGCTTTGCGACCCATTCACTGGAGGCCGCACGTCAGAGCTTGCAGCGAGGAGATATTCATTTTATTGAGAAAGAGCAAAGGATTATTGTGCCGGTGGGTCACGGTTTAGGCTTGACGATAGCTTTTACCGAGGTGTAAAAATAAAGAGTGTCAAAGGAAACCGACGCTGATTAGTGAGCGGAAAAGAAAACTCAGCGTTTTATTAAACACTCGAGAGGACTCTGCCAATGCGTACTATTACCCAAGCATCACTCTTAATGTTGATCTGTTTTGCTCTGAACGGCTGCTCGTTATTTGGACACTCCGGGGATGCGGAGGTCAAGCCTAATGGTAATGGTACGGTTAGCATAGGGGCGGGGCAATAAATCTGTTGGGTCTTTTAGATTGGGAATCTAAAGGCAACTTTTCAGTTATCCTTTAAATTCAAATGCATATTCGAATGCAAATGCAAATGCAAATGCAAATGCATGCGCTTCGCTTACTGGGCGTCGGCCCAGACCGACCAAAGGCCCGCATTCGCGCGGGCCTCTGGACTCCGCGCTCTTTTTCCCTCGCGATAAGATCCGTGCAAAAAAATGAGATCTTTCCAGCTACCCCGGCGCGTGGCGTAGGTCGCGGCGCTTCGCGCTCCCATCACTCCGCTCGAAAGCCAAAAACGTCTTTCTCAACTTCGTTCCGCGCCGCCCTGAGACCGCCAATGACAGCCCTAAAGAAAGGGCGGATTCCTTTCTGAGGTCAAGGGCCGATTCTTATCATCTAAGGGCAAGGGCCATCTCTCAAGAAATTACAGCACCTAAAGAAAGGGCGGAAACTCTTCAGCGGTCACGGGCCGTAAATTCTGACTTAATAAGAAAAAGAAAATACGGCTCATCTATAAGTCTTTTGTATGAGGTGTAAGCGGCTGAAAAAGCGGCCTCTTTGCCTTTCTATCCCCTTCTTCGTTATAAATCCTTTCTTAAATCCTCCTGTTTTACCGCCAAATTCCATTTGTATGATAATAAATCCGTATGGATAAAATATCGCCACTTTTAAACCAAATTTTAAGCATTTATGTGCAATTTTTTATGAACTTAAAACAGGCTGAACTCGTTATAAATTTATGAAATAAATAGTATATTTTTAACTTCCTCGTTCTTTTTTTCTTTTCCGATAACTCTCTAAAACCACTGATCACAAAATAATCAGCTGCGTTGACTTTCGTATGATCGTATACGAAATTAGGGGCACGATGATTTGCTGTGGAATTAACCAATGAAAACCGCGATTACTTATCCGGGTTTAGGTACTGAAGACCGACCAATGGGGCCGGCGCCGTTGTCGGCGGCAATTTTGTCCGAGCCAATGCTGTTTATTTCAGGGCAAGTGGCGATCGACCCTTATAACGGGCAAATAGTAGGAGACGATATTGCGACCCAAACGCGTCAGGTGTTGGCCAATATTGAAGCGCTGCTGAAACAGGCCGAGATGAGCTTCGACAATCTGGTACGCGTCACCATTTATCTGACCGATTTATCGCAGTTTGCCGCCATGAACGAAGTTTACGCCGAGCTGCTCTCTGCGCCTTATCCGGCCCGGGCGACGGTAGGTATCAAGCTGAATCACCCCGATCTGCTGGTAGAGATGGAAGCAACGGCAATGCGTAATGCCTGATACCTGATTAATGAATGACTGAATAACAGATTCAACGATTTACCGATTTCCAGATTTTACGAAAAGCACGACAACAATAAGAAAGCAGTGGCACCTGATTTAGAAAATCATTTCATAAAATACCGATAAAAATGACAGGCATTCAGCCTTAACTTTGACCGCACCAGGGAAACTTAATCATGAAAAAAGCATTGCGACTTGCTGTTTGGATGACAGGCTTCACCGGCATTATGCTCTCCTCACTCTCTGCCGCGCAGGCGGCTGACGGTATCTCGCCATCGGCCAAAGATTTTGCCGGCATGGCGCAGTGCAAGGCTTTACAGGCCAAATATCCTTCTCTGGTCGGCAAAAAAGTTGTTGTCGGACTGGGCGGTTACACCAAAGGTTTTGAAGCGCCATCGGCAAAAGATCCGTCCGTTATCGAAGGGCTGGATCCTTCTCTGTTCGATCGCCTGGGCGGCTGCCTCGGCTTTACCCACACTTACCAAAACGGTTCCTTTAACGTGCTGTTAACTTCGATCACCAACGGTCGCGCCGATATCGGCCCGATGCTCTACGTGACCGACGCGCGTTTAAAACAAATCGCCTTTGTTGCTTCCGTGCAGGTACAAGACGGCTCGCTGGTGGCAAAAGGTAATCCAAAAAATATCAAAACTGTCGACGATTTGTGTGGCAAAACCGTCGCGGCGGCAGCGGGCACCTATGAGGCCGCGACGTTGATTCCTGCGCAAGATGCAATCTGTAAAAAAGAGGGCAAGGCCGAAATCAACATGCTGATGGTGCAAAACACCGACAACAGCATTCAGGCGATCAAAAGCGATCGTGCCGACATCTATTTGACTGAAGCGGGATCGGCGCACGAAGTGGCGAAAGCCGACGGATCGTTGGAAACCTCGTTCACTGTCGATTTGCCAATTATGGTCGGCTTCCCGATCGCCAAAGACAACACGGTAATGCGTAGCGCCGTGCTGGACGCGATGAAAGTTATTCAAGAAAGCGGCGCGCAGAAAAAATTGCTCGACCATTGGGGTCAGGGTAGCAGCGCTGAACGTCCTGCGGTAGATAAAGGCTAGCGTCCGCTCGGGGAGACGGCAACGCGTCGCCGTCTCCTGATTTACCCCTTTTTTGTCTTATTTTTATATTTTAGACAGCAACTGAACACCCAGTCTGACCGCCAGGAGTCGACGATATGCAAGATTTTTTCCAATACCTCACGCTGCCATATCTTTGGCAGGGCGCGGTAATCGCCGTCGAACTGCTTGTCGGTGCGTTGACCGGAGGGATCATCATTGGCTTTTTTCTGGCCCTTGCCAGCACCTCGCGCCATGCCCTGATTCGCGTTCCGGTACAGGTTTATATCTATATTCTGCGCGGCACGCCGGTGCTGTTGCAGCTGATTCTGTTATACAACGTCCTGCCACAGTTCGGGCTGCGTTTTAGCCCTTTTGCCAGCGCCATGCTGGCGATGATGATTAACGAAACGGCGTTCTGTGCCGAAATTATTCGCGGTGGTATCGCCGCCACCGACCGCAACCAGCGCACCGCCGCGCAGGCTTTCGGCTTCTCGCGTACGAAAGAGATGATCCACGTGGTGATCCCTCAGGCGCTGCGCGCCATTTTGCCGACGCTTGGCAATGAGGCCGTCGGGCTGCTGAAATCGACCTCGCTGGCCTCCGTGGTGGGGGTCAATGAGCTCACCATGCGCGGACAGACCATCGTTTCTCAAAACTTTCTGTTTATTCCGGTGCTGGTGGCGTCGGGCGGCATTTATATGATTATGTCGTCGGGGCTGGCCGGTTTGCAGTACTGGCTCGAAAAGCATTTCAATCTCGAAGAGCGGGCACGTCGCGCGCGGCTGGTCAAAAATGCCGTCGAAGTGCCTATCGAAGAGACGCAGGCGCAGATGCCGAAACAGCAATGGGACAGCAAAAACGCCGCCGTAGTGCTGGATGTCGACAATCTTTGCGTGGAATACGCCGGAAAAGCCGTGCTGAAAGGCCTGACGCTAAAAGTGCGCCGTGGCGAAGTGGTAGTGCTGCTGGGGCGTTCCGGTTCGGGAAAAAGTACGCTGCTGAAATCGATTTTGGCGCTGACGCCGCGCGCTGGTGGCACGATTGATACCGAAGGGCACGTGATGGGCTGCGATGGACAGGGCAAAGTGCTGGCCGAACGCCTGCTGCCGAGCAACCGCGCCGCCTCGGGAATTGGCATTGTTTTTCAACACTTTGCACTCTTCGATCACATGACCGCGCTGCAAAATACCATGAGCATTCCGCTGCTGGTGCAGGGGATGCCGAAAGAGCTGGCGCAGGCGAAAGCTAAACGTGCGTTGAAGCTGGTGGGGCTGGAGAATTTTGAGGTGGCGCTGCCGCACGAACTGTCTGGCGGACAACAGCAGCGCGTCGGCATTGCCCGCGCACTGGCCGCCGAGCCGCGCATTTTACTGTTCGACGAACCCACTTCGGCGCTGGATCCCGAGCTGGTGCGCGAAGTGAATCAAACCATTCGTTCGCTTTCCAAAACCGGTATGACCTTGCTGATAAGTACGCATGACATCGCCTTTGCCGCGACCGTCGCCGACCGTATTGTGTTCCTGCAAGACGGCGTGCTGGTTGAAGAGGGCGGACCGGAAATTCTGCAACAGCCAAGAACCCCTGCTTTCTCCGCCTTTTTGCAACAGGAGCTGAATCATGAAAATGAGTGACAGCCCGCTGCCGCATGCCATCGAGGCGCGGGAAAGGCTCGGCGAGGCGCTCTATCGCTACATGCTGGGGCAGCCGAAAGATCTGCCGCCCGGCGAGGAAGATGCCAACGCCGCCGCGCTGCAACAGTTTCGTTTAGTGCCGCGTGTGATGCGCGGCGGACAGAGCCTGAACATTGGCAGCCAGCCGTTTGGCCGTCGCTGGTCTGCTCCTCTGGCGGTCGGTGCTTTTGCGGGCGATAAAGTCTTTCATCCGCAGGGCCTGCTGCCGATTGCACGAGTCTGCCAGCGCCTTGGTTTGCCGCTATTTATCTCTGAAGAGACTGTCACGCCGCTGGCTGAAATTTGCGCCGAGCACGATGATTGCTGGTTGCAGCTGCGCGCGGCGGGTCCCGTCGAGCGAATTATTGCGCTGCTCGACCACGCCGCCGACTGTGGCGCGCAGGGACTGATTTTAACCCTGTTGGCGCCGGTGCATCCGGTTAAAGGTCTCCAGCCCGGCGGTTTTTCGATTGGCGACGAGCTGGTGCGGCGCGGTTGGAAAACCATTGGTTCGACGGCGGCGGGCGTGCATCCGTTACCCGCGTTTCCTGCCTGGTCGTGGCGCGAACTGGCCGAGGTGTTGGCCCACGCGAAAACGCGCCATCTGCCCGTGATGGTCAAAGGCGTGCTGCATCCGCTTGATGCCGAAGAGGCGCAAAAAGTGGGCTGTGAGGCGCTGATGGTCTCAAATATCGGCCTGCGCCAAAGCGCGCGCTGGGTCACGCCGGCGCAGCAGCTGCCTGTTATTCGTCAACATTTCAACGGCTTGCTGGCTATCGACGGCGGCATTCGCAGCGGCGCGGACGTGCTGGTCGCCCAGTGTTTGGGAGCCCATCTTTCGGTGCTGGTTCGCCCGGTTATCACGGCGCTGGCCGCCGGTGGTGAACAGGCGGTCGACGCGCTGCTCGGCGGCTTGATCAATGAAATCACCGCGCTGAGCAGCTGGTGCGGCATTAACGATATCAACGAGTTAAACGCGGAATTTCTTGCCTCTCGCGCCAATAGTTTTGGAGTCAGTGATGAATAAGTCGGTTCTTGTGATGAATCAGGGCGATGCCAGCGAGGCGCGCGTCTATTACTGCGCGCATTTTGTCGCCGAAAGCCTGGGTTTTTTTGCTCGCGAAGGCGTAGAAATCGAATTTACCACCGCGCAGTCTGGCGGCCACACCATTCAGGGCGGCCAGGTTCCCGCCGTGATCGCCGGTGAAGCCGACCTGACCATTGGTGGCCCGATGGTCATCATGAAAAATCATCAGGATGGCGGACCGGCGTTGGTCTGCTTTTGCGCCGCCGTGGCCGGGAATCCGTGGTCGCTGGCGTCTGCACAACCCGAAGCGGAATTTACCGTCGCCAACCTGCGCGGCAAAAAAGTCATTGATGTCGGCAATGTCGGCACGGCGAGCCTCTGTTTTCGCTGGCTGCTCGAACAGCACGATATTAATGAAAGCGAAATTACGCTGATTGCCGGGAGCGGCAATCAGCAACAGGATTTCGCGGCGGTCGCGGCCGGTGAAATTGATTACGCGCTGCATTCGTTGCACGCGCTTGCGCCCGCCGTCGCCAATGGCGAGCTGGCACTGGTGCAGAGTTTGTCGCCACTGACCGGGCCCGTGCCGTGGAGCGCCTATATTGCGCGACCAGAAATGATTGCCGCCGATCGTCCGGCTTTTCAAGCCTTTAGCCGCGCGATCGGTCACGCGTTGGCATGGTTACACGCGACGCCCGCCGAACAGGTCAGCGAACTGATCGCCCCTTACTATGCCGATTATCCGTTTAACGGGTTGGTCGAAGCCGTGCGGGGTTATCAGCAGGCGCAGATTTTTGCTTCTTCTACGGAAATCGCAGAAGCCGATTTTGCGCATTTTTCAACTATTTTGCAGCAGGCCGGATGGTTGTCGCAGCCAGCGCCTTACGAAGTTTTAGTCGAAAGCAGCCTCACTGACGGGAGAGTGTAATGGAGACGTTAATCATGGGTGGAATATTGGTCACCGAAAGTGGCGAATTGCGCGCCGAGCTGGCGATCGACGGTGGAAAAATCGTCGGCATTTTTGCCCCCGGCTGCGCACTTCCTGCGGCTGACAACGTGATCGACGCCAGCGGGCTTATCGTCATGCCCGGCGCGATTGACGTTCACACTCATTTCACCGGCTCGCACGATTTTCCTGAGCAGGAGCTGCGCGAAGGCACGCAGGGCGCGGCGGCGGCGGGCGTCACAACGATTGTCGAGATGCCGCATTCACTGCCACCGGCCACCACGCTGGAAAACTTCAACTGGAAACGCGGGCTGCTGGCCGAAAACGTCGCCGTCGATTTTGCCATGTGGGCAGGGCTGGACGGCGAAAACGTGCACCAACTGGCGGATCTCGACGCCGCCGGTGCCATCGCTTTCAAAGCTTTTTTATGCAGCGGCGCGCCAAACGGCGAAGCCACAGATTTGAAAGGCTTGCCACGGCTGGACGACGACGGGCTGCTGCGCGCGATGCAAACGCTGCGTAAGTTCGACGGGCTGATCGGCATTCACTCCGAAAATCACGATATTTTGATCGGTGCGGGAAGCGAGTTGCGCCGCGCCGGACGTAAAGATATTCGCGCCCACGCGCTGGCCGGACCGGAAATCGCCGAGGTTGAAGCCGTGAATCGCGTGCTGACGCTGGCGCAAGAGACCGGCGCGCGCTGTCATATTGTGCACGTCAGCTCGGCGCGCGCGGCGCAGAACATCGTCAATGCACGCAGCACGGCGCGAGTCTCTTTCGAAACCTGCCCGCATTATCTGATTCTCGATGAGGAAGATTTGGTGCGCATTGGGCCAAACGCTCGCTGCGGCCCGCCGATTCGTCCGCGTCCGGTCGTCGACGCGCTGTGGTCGGTGGTGCTGGCGGGCGACGTCGATATGTTGGCCTCCGATCACTGCCCATATTTGCCCGAGCAGAAGGCGGCGGGGCTGGAATCCATTTGGGAAGCGGGCATGGGGCTGACGGGCGTTGAAACGCTTGGGCCGATGTTCTTTAGCGAAGGTCATGTGAAACGTGGGCTGTCGCTCAGCGAATTTGCGCGCATGACGGCCACGGGTCCGGCGAAAACTTTCGGTTTGTATCCACGAAAAGGCACCATTTCGATTGGATCTGATGCCGATCTGGCGTTTTATAATCCAAATGAAGGCTGGACGGTCAAGGGCGCGGCGTTTCACGGGCTTGGCAAATGGAGCGCCTTTGAAGGGCTGCACTGTCAGGGCAAGGTCGTGATGACGCTGATTCGCGGCGTGCCGGTTTATCAAGACGGAAAAATTCAGGTCGCGCCGGGCTTTGGGCAATTTATTACCCGCGCGGCGCATCAATAACAGCTACCAAACATACAGTTAGGCGCTCGGAGAGGGCGTTGGGATCCATCATGGTAACGAAACAAATGATGAAAAAAACGCAGGGAAAACAGGCCGTAGCAAAAACGGACCTCGAGACAGCGCCAATCACTCAGCAGGCGGAACAGGCCGATAACGCCTGGCAGCCGGCGAGACCCAGAACGCTGGTCGATCACGCGGTAGATGCCATTCTTTCTGCGGCCTCGCGCGGGCTGATTTTGCCGGGCGACAGAATTTCGGAGCCGGATTTAGTGCAGCGTCTCGGCATGAGTCGCGTGCCGATTCGCGAGGCGCTGCGCATTCTTGAAAGTCAGGGCATCGTGTCGAGCGAACCTTACAAAGGGATTCGGCTGATGGATATTTCCCAGCAGCGGCTCGAGCAGATTATCGACGTGCGCATTCCGCTCGAAACGTTGGCCTGCCAGCGGGCGATTGAGCTTGGCCACAATGGCAGCGCGCAAATTGCGCGGCTGAATGCCAGCGTTGAAGAGTTGGTGCTGATGCAGCAGCGCGGCGACGTGTACGGTTTTGCCTCGGCGGATACCGAATTTCACCGCGTGCTGTGCAGCTTCGCCAACAATCCGGTGTTGAGCAAGCTCTGGGAATCGATCGCCCGCCAGCTCACGGTGATTTTCGGTTTATCGACCATGGGCAAATCGATGGAGGCGATTATCGAAGAACATCGCCAGCTGGTGCGGGTTTTCGCCGCCGGAGACATCAATCAAATGCTGCGTGAAATTGAATTGCACGTCCGCGTTCAGGCGCTGGACGTGGACTATCAAAAAATTATTGCCGAACGACGTCGAGCGGCTTCGCAAACAGCCTGAAAAGCGGGCTTATAAAGAGAATAAAACTTTTAAGGGCAGGGCGGGTTATGAAAATTATTGATGTAGAAGCGTTTTATTTGCGGCTGCCAAACATTGAAGCACGTACCGACAGTTCACAGGATGCGCTGCTGATTAAAATTACCACCGACGCGGGCGTAGTGGGCTGGGGCGAGGTCGATGGCAGTCCGTATGTCACCAAGGCCATCATCGAAGCACCGTATTCGCACACCATGGTGACAGGGCTGAAATCGCTGCTGATCGGCGAAAATCCGCTGGAAACCAGCCGTTTGTGGGCCAAAATGCACCGTGCGACCATCTATTATGGCCGTAACGGCGCGGTAATTCAGGCGATGGCGGGCATTGATATCGCGCTCTGGGATATCAAAGGCAAGGCGCTGGATAAGCCGATCGTCGAGCTGCTCGGCGGCGCAATGCGTGACCGGATGCGGGTTTATTCGTCGAATATGTTCCAGTTCAGCATTGAAGATACCGTCGCGCGCGCTCGTCACGCGGTAGATACCGGCCACACCGGCGTTAAATTTGGTTGGGAACCGTTTGGGCTGGACGAAAAGCGCGACGTGCAATACGTCGAGGCGATTCGTCAGGCGATTGGCGATGACGTCGATTTCATGCTCGACGTCGGTTTAGCGTGGGATGCCAAAACCACGATTCGTCGCGCCCAGCTGTTTGAGCCGTTTAATCTGTTCTGGATTGAAGAGCCGCTGCACCCGGATGATTACGCCGGATACGGCAAGGTGTCGCAGGCCTGCTCGCAGCACATCGCGGCGGGTGAAGAAGAGTGTACGGTGGTCGGATTCCAGCGCTTGATTGACGAAGGTCAAATTGACATCGTGCAAATCGACGTTACGCGCACCGGCTTCACGCAGGCGATGCAGATTGCCCAATACGCGCACAGCCGCGGGCGTAAGGTCTGTAATCATAATTTCACTACCGATATTAATACTGCCGCGTCGCTGCATTTCCTCTGCGCCATCGAAAACGCGCTAGTGATGGAATATTGCGTCGAGCCGGGCGAAATTAGCCGTTCATTAGCCAAAGAACCGGTCAAAATTGTCGATGGTTACGCCTTCCTGCCTTCAGGCCCGGGATTGGGCGTTGAACCGCGAATGGAGATCATCGAAAAGTTTTTAGTTAAAACGGCGTAATTCATTGTTCGCACTAAATAACGTCGTTTTTTAGATTTAATGTTTGTGTATATTGGCTTATTGCTACCCGTCACGTTGTAGACGGGTTTTTTTGTTTAATGGAGAAACAGGCTTTTATTATTGCGTGATAACACGCGAATGTTTACTCCTCGGTAAAATCGTTATTTGTGACTATTTCTTTGTTGCCTACTTTCTATAATATTGGCAAGTGTTAGGATGTGGCCTACTTTTCTTAGTTGGGATTTTTCAATGGCCAGGCTCGTCGCTTTCATTGCGGTATTACTGACTTTTTCTAGCTTCACAGCATTCGCAGAAACGCATTACAAGTGTGTTCTAACCCACAGCATTCAGCGGCCTGACGGCGATGATTCAGCCGAAGTGTTGAACAAAGAGGCAAAAGTGACGGACGCGGGTAATTCGTTTACCGTGTTCCCCGATGCCAATAAAAGCATTACCAGTCCTGAACTTACCGATATTATCGGCCAGAATAATCAGCCAATGAAGGCTGGAACAGCCCATAACCTGATGTATATTCACGTGCAAAACAGTTTCGTCATTGCCAACGAAACAGAAGGTTATATCTACGCTGACTGCGTGAAATTAGACGCAAATTAAATAATCACGCGCCTCAACCTTATTTTCCGGCTTGAGGCCTTGCCTGTTATTCTCAATTGTCCCCGCCCGTTTTCAACACTTCGACATATTTAGCACTTATACATAAATAGAAACACTCCTGTGAATTCATTAGCACACTTCTTATGGTCGTCCTCAATAAGAAGCGTTATCCTTGCGCCCTTTCTGCACCCCCGCATTTGCTTAAATTCTGACCGCTGACAAGAAAGGTAATCGCCCGGTAATGGCCCTATTGAACGAAGAAATCCGCGACCATTCGGCTGAGGCTACGCTTTTTGTCCGTCGTGCTGTTATCGCCTTTATTTTTGTCTTCTTGATGTTTGGCGTGCTGGTATTCAACCTGTACCACCTACAGGTCGGCATGCACTCGTTTTATCAAACGCGTTCAAACCAGAATGACATCAAAATGCTGCCCATCGCCCCGAGTCGCGGGCTGATCATGGACCGCAACGGCGTAGTGCTGGCGCAGAATATTACGCTCTACCAGATTCAGGTGATCCCGGGCAAAGTTGCGGATTTGCCTGCGACGTTGAAAGCGCTGACGCCGATCGTCGACCTGACGCCGGAAGATTTGGCCGATTTTAAAGACGCGATGTATCACGGCCGTCGTTTTGCGCAGATCCCCTTAAAACTGGCCCTGACCGATGAGGAAGTGGCGCGTTTTTCTGTGAATCAATTTAATTTCCCGGGCGTGTCAATCAGCAGCTATCAGCAGCGCCGTTACCCTTACGGTGCCGAATTGGCGCACGTTGTGGGCTACGTGTCGAAAATCAACGACCGCGACGACAAGCAGCTTTCAGCCGACGGCGAGGCGGAAAACTACGCTGCTGACCACGATATCGGCAAGCAGGGCATTGAAAAGTATTACGAAAAAGAGCTGCACGGACGCACGGGCTATCAGGAAGTTGAGGTCGATAACCACGGACACGTCGTGCGTCTGCTTACCGAAACGCCGCCGCAGGCCGGGCAGAACATCAAGCTGACGCTGGATCTCGGCTTGCAGCAGTACATCGAGCAGCTGTTAAAAGGCCAGCGCGGCGCGGTAGTCGTGCTTGATCCGCGCGACAACTCGGTGCGGGCGATGGTTTCCAGCCCGAGCTATGATCCGAATCCTTTTGTAAACGGTATTTCCGGCAAAGCTTACAGCGCGTTGCTGAAAAACCCGGATTTGCCGCTGATTAACCGCGTGACGCAGGGCCTTTATCCGCCGGCTTCAACGATTAAACCTTATATGTCGATCTCGGCGCTGTTTGCTGGCGTGATTACGCCGCAGACCACCTTCTTTGGCGCGCCAACCTGGACGCTGCCGGGCACCGAGCGTCATTACCGCGACTGGATGAAAACCGGCCACGGCTATCTCAACGTCACCAAGGCGATTGAAGAGTCGGCGGATACTTTCTTCTATCAGGTCGCCTATGAGATGGGTATTGACCGCATCCATGAATGGCTCGGTAAATTCGGTTACGGTAAATCAACGGGCATCGATCTCGACGAACAGTATTACGGCAATCTTCCAAGCCGCGAGTGGAAGATGAAGGTGCATAAAAAAGAGTGGTATCAAGGTGATACCGTTTCTGTCGGCATCGGTCAGGGTTATTGGATTGCGACGCCTATCCAGATGGTGAAGGCGATGACCATTCTGATTAATAACGGCAAGATCATGCCGCCGCACCTGCTTGATTCGATGCAGCTTGGCAAGGTGATCACGCCTTACAAGATGCCGCCAACCGAGCAGATTGCCGACCCTAAATCGCCTTACTGGAACATCGTTAAAAACGCGATGTTTGGCATGGCGAACGCGCCAAACGGCACGGGCTACAAGCTGTTCCACACGGCGCCTTATAAAATTGCAGCTAAATCAGGGACCTCGCAGGTATTTAGCCTGCGCGAAAACCAAAACTATAATGCCAAAATGACGCCGGTGCGCCTGCGTGACCACATCTTCTATACCGCCTTTGCGCCGTTTGATCATCCAACGGTGGCGGTCGCCTTAATTCTTGAAAACGGCGGCGGCGACGGCGTGGTGGCAGGTCCAACCATGCGAGCGATTCTTGACCATATTTTCGTCAAAGACGATGCTACAGACTGTCAGGACGATAAAAACAAGAGCAGCCCGGCCTGCCAGCTCACCTCGTTAACGCCGGGCACCGAAGGCTATAGCGAGCACTGATCCTGAGAATCTGGAAAATTCCCGCCTGAAAATATCGCCGTCCGAGAAGCCAAAATATGGGGTGTCTCGGTTCGGCGACAGGGAGTATTCTTAATGTCGCTAATCGGCGACATTTAACTTACTGAAATATAAAGACTATTAAATTAGGCTCGCAATCTGTCTCAATTTAGAGACTAAGTGGCGGATTTATAACCATAAATTATGGCCTTAGTTAGACTAGTGACCACACTCAAAATATTTTTATCCTTTCTGTAACAGCAAGTTATAAAATATCTTTAAATGTTGGCACGTTTCCTGCTATATTCTCCTCGGTTGCTCATTCACCCGGTTATTAATGCCTTTGCGGTTTACCGTATTTGCGCTCATAACATTCGAATGACGCCATAGAAAAGGTGCCTATCGTTCACCCAAACCGATATCGTTGCCTCGGCAATCTTATCAAGCATCGAACGACACGTTGAGTGAGGCACCACCTATTCTGCCCTGTAGACCGGCGTTAAGCTCTCTACAGGGCAACCCTCAGCTTCATCGCGCCACCTTCTGTTCATCGCATCACCCTGCGTCACAAAGTTCTCTTCTTTTCTTCCACATCCGCCTCGGTTAGCATCAAACAACCCAATGAGAGCGAGATGATTTCCTTGAAAAAGTGGCGTTTGTTTCCCGGATCGCTGAGACAGCTGGTCCTGATGGCCTTTTTGCTGGTGCTGCTGCCGTTGCTGGTGCTGGCCTATCAGGCTTATGAAAGCCTGAATCATCTCAGTCGTCAGGCCGCCGAAATCAATCGCACGACTATTGTCGACGCCCGCCGCAGTGAATCCATGACCAGCATCGCGCTCGAAATGGAACGCAGTTATCGGCAATATTGCGTGCTCGACGATCCTACGCTTTCGACGCTTTATCAAAGCCAGCGTCGCCAGTATTCCCAGATGCTCGATGCCCACGCCTCGGTGCTGCCCGATGGCCGCTATTATCAAAATCTGCGTGACCTGCTGACCGAACTCTCCTCCTTTCGCTGTGAAAATAACAGTCCAGAACCCGAATCTTCGCGCCAGCTCGAAGAATTTTCACGTTCCAACGCTGAGATGGTGCAAGTGACCCGCGATGTGATCTACTCTCGTGGTCAGCAGTTGCAGCGCGCCATCGCCGATCGCGGCAAGTTTTTCGGCTGGCAGGCGCTGGTACTGTTTCTGCTTAGCGGCATGCTGGTGGTGCTGTTTACTCGCATGATTATCGGCCCGGTCAAAGGGGTCGAAAGAATGATCAATCGGCTTGGCGAAGGCCGTGCGCCGGGCAGCGTGGCTAAATTTCGCGGGCCGAGAGAAATTCGCGCGCTGGCAAAACGTATTAACTGGCTGAGCGAACGGCTGGCATGGTTTGAATCGCAGCGTCACGAGTTTTTACGCCATATTTCCCATGAGTTGAAAACGCCGCTGGCAAGCATGCGCGAAGGCACCGAGTTGCTGCGCGATGAGGTCGCAGGGCCGCTCACCGCCGACCAACAAGAGGTCGTGGCGATACTGAATACCAGCAGCCGTCATCTGCAAACGCTGATCGAACAGCTGCTTGACTACAACCGCAGGCTGGCCGACGTGCCGACCGACAAAGAGCAGGTTAACCTGCCGGAAATTCTTCACAGCGTGGCGGCGGCACATAGTCTGACGGCGCGAAGTAAGTTGATCCATACTGAGATAAAGGCCGAAGCGCCAGCGTGCTGGGCAGAATCGGTGCTTTTGGTGCGGGTGCTGGACAATCTCTACTCCAATGCGGTGCACTACGGGGCCGAATCCGGTAACATTTGGCTTCACAGCTGGCAGAAAGGGCCGCTAACTATTATTGACGTCGCCAACAGCGGCACGCCTATTCCGGCGAGCGAGCGGGCGATGATTTTCGAGCCTTTCTTTCAGGGAAGCCAACTGCGCAAAGGCGCTGTCAAGGGCAGCGGGCTGGGACTGAGTATCGCCAAAGATTGTATCAAGCGTATGGAGGGCGAGCTGAAACTGGTTGAGGTGGACTACGCCGACGTCTGTTTTCGCATTGAGCTGCCCGCTATCGGCGCAAACTTAGCTGAGTAAAATAAAATCATGCACCCAGTATTACTCTTTATAGGCCGCGTTGGCCTTGCTCTTCGTTACAACAGCTTTCGTATTCGATCCATACGTTCATCCATAAGTTCATCCCTAAGCTCGTGCAAAACAGGATTGAAGGGAAAAACGCTGCTGTTCATGTCGGCAGCCGTAATGCCTCTGCTGCTCGCGAGCTGTGCGGGACAGCAAAAAGACAAGGCGCAACAGAAGGTTGAAGAAGATGTGATCCCGGCCAGCAAGGTGATCGACTTCCATATTGCGCCCTGCGAAACGCTGTGGGCGCTGGACGACAGCGCGACGCTCGATAATTCGCTCTACTGGCTGCGGGCGATGGACTGCGCCGATCGAATGGACAACGCGCAGGCGAGCTATCAGGCCACGCAGATTGATTCTTCAGGCTGGGCGAACGTGTTTAAACAGAGCATTCTGGTGGCGTCTACCGATCCAAATTTGGCTCAGCGTAGAGAGTTGCTGAAAAACGTTAACGATTACCGAGGCCAGATGCCGGGGTCGATTCGTCCTTTATTGCAGCTGTGGCGCGAGCGACAAACCTTGCAGGTGACGCTTGAAGATGAGAAAGCGCGCAATGCTCGTATGCAGGCAGCCAACGAAGCGAAGCTGCAAGAGATGACGAGCCAACAGCAGGCGCTGCAAAGCAGTCTCGACGACACGCGCCGCAAGCTGGAGAATCTGACCGACATTGAACGCCAGCTGTCGTCGCGCAAACAGATGCAAAGCGACGCGCCCGATATTCACGATCAAGATACCAAGTGATTCAATTCGCTATCAAAATGACAAGGGTCAGCCAAGGGCGACGGGAGTAACATGACCGCACGGAGAAACGCCAGCCTGCTGCTGGTGGACGACGATCCCAGCCTGTTAAAGCTGCTGGGCATGCGCCTTTCAAGCGAAGGTTTTCAGGTCACCACGGCCGCAAGTGGAGAAGAGGCGTTGAAGCTGCTGCGCCGCGAGCGTATTGACCTCGTGCTCAGTGACTTGCGAATGGACGAAATGGACGGCATGGCGCTGTTCGCCGAGATTCAAAAGCATCAACCCGGCATGCCGGTAATTATACTAACCGCGCACGGCTCGATTCCCGACGCTGTAGCAGCAACGCAGCAGGGCGTTTTCGGCTTTTTAACCAAGCCGGTCGACCGCGACGCGCTCTATAAAGCCATCGACGACGCGCTGGCCCAGTCCGCGCCTGCTGGCGATGAAAGCTGGCGCGAGCAGATTGTAACCCGCAGTCCACTTATGCTGCGGTTGCTCGAGCAGGCCAAAATGGTGGCGCAGTCTGACGTTAGCCTGCTGATTAACGGGCAAAGTGGCACGGGCAAAGAGGTGTTAGCGCAGGCGATTCATCGCACCAGCCCGCGCGGCAAGCAGGCTTTTATTGCGATTAACTGTGGCGCATTGCCCGAGCAGCTGCTGGAATCCGAGCTGTTTGGTCATGCCAAAGGCGCTTTTACGGGCGCGGTGAGCAGTCGGGAAGGGCTGTTTCAGGCCGCCGATGGCGGTACGCTGTTTCTCGACGAAATCGGCGATATGCCGCTCTCTTTGCAGGTGAAATTGCTGCGTGTCTTACAGGAGCGCAAGGTAAGGCCGCTCGGCAGTAATCACGATATTGACGTCAACGTGCGGATAATTTCCGCTACCCATCGCGATTTACCCAAGGCGATGGCGAAGGGCGAATTTCGCGAAGATCTGTTTTATCGGCTCAACGTGGTCAATCTCAAGCTGCCAGCGTTAAACGAACGATCGGAAGATATTCCGCTGCTGGCCAATCATCTGCTGCGCGAAGCGGCGCTGCGACATAAGCCTTTCGTGCGCAGTTTTTCAACCGATGCCATGAAGCGGCTGATGGCGGCGAGCTGGCCGGGCAACGTGAGGCAGCTGGTTAACGTCATCGAACAGTGCGTGGCGCTGACCTCCGCGCCGGTTATCAGCGAGGCGCTGGTCGAACAGGCGCTTGAGGGCGAAAATACGGCGCTGCCGACCTTCGTTGAAGCGCGTAACACTTTCGAGCTGCACTATTTGCGTAAACTTTTACAGATTACCCGCGGCAATGTGACGCAGGCAGCACGCATCGCTGGCCGCAATCGCACCGAGTTTTACAAGCTCCTTTCAAGGCACGAACTCGAGGCCAATGATTTTAAAGAGCCTTAATTAAATAGTGACCTCTCCCTGTCGGTTGATTTTACGAGAGAGGCGGATGTGATACTTTATGCGCCTGCCGGTGCCGCGAGCACCTAAAAGCTAAAAATTAATCTTGCCGCTGCCGCTGTAAAGCGTGGGCAAACAGACGATAAAAAGGGCCTGCCATGAAAAAGATCGACGCAATTATCAAACCCTTCAAGCTGGATGACGTGCGTGAAGCACTGGCTGAAGTTGGCATCACCGGGATGACCGTTACCGAAGTTAAAGGCTTTGGTCGTCAGAAAGGCCATACCGAGCTGTACCGTGGCGCGGAATACATGGTGGATTTCCTGCCGAAAGTAAAAATCGAAATCGTGGTCGCTGACGATATCGTGGATACCTGTGTAGAAACTATCATGACGACGGCACAAACCGGCAAAATCGGCGACGGCAAAATCTTTGTCTTCGACGTGGCGCGCGTGGTGCGAATTCGTACCGGTGAAGAGGATGAAGAGGCAATCTAATCCCTCTTTGCGGGCTGGTTTTTACCGGCCCGTCCCTTTTTTGTCCATCCCCTCCCTTTTTATTCCCCGATTTTCCCTTTTGTGCTCTCACTCGCAAAGCTGAAATATTCACCTCTAAAAATTAACAAAACCTGCTTAAAACGGCGTAGGTCATAGTAGATCAAAGCCTTGTGCCACGTGATGCCAAACGTTTGCTTAAAAACCTGCTTTCGAGACTATGCCAAGGGGGGGCAAACAGTTTACACTGTGCCCCAGAACCCATCAGGGGCGTTTATTTAAGTTTGTTGAGTCAGGAGAAGCAGATGTTAAAGCGTGAAATGAACCTTGCCGATTATGATGCCGAGCTGTGGCAGGCCATGGAGCAGGAAGTTGTACGTCAGGAAGAGCATATCGAGCTGATTGCGTCAGAGAACTACACCAGCCCGCGCGTTATGCAGGCTCAGGGTTCTCAGCTGACTAACAAATATGCTGAAGGCTATCCTGGCAAGCGCTACTACGGCGGCTGCGAGTACGTTGATATCGTTGAACAATTGGCGATCGACCGTGCTAAAGAGCTGTTTGGTGCCGACTATGCAAACGTTCAACCACACTCTGGTTCACAGGCTAACTTCGCGGTTTACACTGCTTTGCTGCAACCGGGCGACACCATTCTGGGTATGAACTTGGCGCACGGCGGCCACCTGACTCACGGTTCTCCCGTTAACCTGTCGGGTAAACTGTACAACGTGGTGCCTTACGGCATCGACGAAACCGGCAAAATCGATTACGACGATCTGGCGCGTCAGGCTCAACTGCACAAGCCAAAAATGATCATCGGCGGCTTCTCCGCGTTCTCCGGCGTGGTTGATTGGGCTAAAATGCGCGAAATCGCAGACAGCATCGACGCATGGTTCTTCGTCGACATGGCTCACGTAGCCGGTCTGGTTGCGGCAGGCGTTTACGCTAACCCGGTTCCACACGCACACATCGTGACTACCACGACGCACAAGACGCTGGCAGGTCCACGCGGTGGTCTGATTCTGGCGAAAGGCGGCGACGAAGACCTGTACAAAAAACTGAACTCCGCGGTATTCCCGGGTGGTCAGGGTGGTCCATTGATGCACGTGATCGCCGGTAAAGCCGTTGCGCTGAAAGAAGCCATGGAACCTGAGTTCAAGGCTTACCAGCAGCAGGTTGCTATCAATGCGAAAGCGATGGTTGACGTCGTGCTTGAGCGCGGTTACAAAGTGGTTTCTGGCGGCACGCACAACCACCTGTTCCTGATGGACCTGGTTGACAAAGGCCTGACCGGTAAAGAAGCCGACGCCGCTCTGGGTCGCGCCAACATCACCGTGAACAAAAACAGCGTACCTAACGATCCGAAGAGCCCGTTCGTGACTTCTGGCGTGCGTATCGGTACTCCGGCAGTGACCCGTCGCGGCTTCAATGAAGCTGACGTTCGTGAACTGGCTGGCTGGATCTGCGACGTGCTTGATAACGTCAACGACGAAGCAACCATCGAACGCGTTAAGCAAAAAGTTCTGGAAATCTGCGCACGCTACCCTGTATACGCATAATCCGGCTTTGATAGCTGAAAAAACCACGCCTCAGCGCGTGGTTTTTTTTCGTCTATTGTCGGGTCTTCTATTATCTACAGTTAATGCTGGGTCGTCTTGCCAACATTCTCACCAAGCCGAGGCGACGTCACAGCCGAATTTACAGGTTGTGAGCCTGAAGCCGCGCTATTCAGACTTTGTGGTGTTGATGAAGTATTGGAAAACTGTCGGACCGGAAGTGAAGAGGGCGACGTTTCAGGATGCAAACGCCGTTGCATTACGCGCGCGAGATAGTTTTTATGACGTTGATCTTGAGCGATTCTGTGGGGCATTTTTTTCGGCTCTTTTCATGAATGAGCACGCAGTTTATGAGGCAGGAGATCATAAAAATTTGCGTCATGTCATATAACGCAGACTACAAATCACTGCGCTTCGAGTAATGAGCGAATTCTCTTTCTTTCGTCCTTCGAAAGGGGCAGCTGGGCATAAATCACCAGCGGATCGGCATCGGTTGTTAGCGTGGCGTAAGGCGTGACTATCATCGCAACGCCGCTCGGCGCGCCGTGCTGGTGGAATTCGTCGAGCGTCTGATATTTGATATTTAACGGCATTAATGTCGCTTCACGAATGTGTTGCTCAACGGCTTCTTCGAGCGGCGGATTATTGTCGGTCAATAGCAAAATCTGCTTCTCCTGCAACGCGTTGCCCTGCATCAGCCACGCGCCAAAAATTACCGCGACCAAGCCGACTTCTTCGCCGGGAAATGCGATTTCATAGGCTTTTTCAATATCTTGCAAAGCATCCCGCGTGGTGCGCATCAGACGCGGATACATGTGATTTACCTCATCCTGCATCTGGCTGTCGACAATAATATCGAACCGACAGCGCTCGATCGCGGGTCCAAGATGAGCAAACAGCTGGCTGATTAACCCTTCATAACTGCTAAAAGTCATGCCCGACACGTCTTGAAAATTGGCGACCAGCGTTTCGATTTGCGCCATTAACTTGAGATCTTCGGCAGAACCCGAGCTGTCGTAGCTGTAGTTTTTAATCATCGTCAGCAGCAAAGCAAAGAAATCGCGTTCGCACTCTGCAAGATTCACGCTTTTCAGGGTCTGTAATTTATTGAAAATTAGCTCGGCGGCAATAAATTCGGGCTTGTTACGCAGCCAGCGTAGCTGGGTTGGGCTGAACTCCAGCTGCGTCGGCGTGATGTCCTGCCACAGGCAAAATTGCAGATAAACCTGTAAAAACTGTTCGTCGCGCGGGCTGAATTCACGATTCAAAAGTTCGGCCAGCCGCTCGATGAGCAGGGGAAACTGACTGCAATAAAGTTGATGGTCGAAATCGACAGTCTGGCTGAGTTTTTGTTCCAAATGAGGCATGAAATGATGGTGCAGAAAATCGGGGCTGCTGCGAATGGCGCGCCGCAGGCCGTTAATCAGACAAATTCTCTGGTCGAGCACCGCGCCTTGTAGCTCAAAAGCCTGTTCGCGGGTCGTGGCTATTTCCAGCCGATGCAGGCGCTGAATCTCGGCGGCAAGGTGCGCCAAATCTTTTTGCGTCGTTGGCAGATCTACGCCGTTGATTTCACCAACTTTCTCCAGCTGAAGAGTCTTTGACGGACTGTACAGCATCAACAATAGGTTACAGCGACGTTGTTGAGCGGAGAGCTCAGGCACGGAGGAGGTGTCCAGGCTCATATCACCTTCTGGGTTCGCTAGATTTGAAAATTCTTCATTAGCATAGCAAATCATTGCTGTGAAAACGCACTGCTCATCAGGGTTTTGCGCGAGCTTCCAACTGCGATCACAGTTATTTATTCTCGCCGCTATATTTGAATTGATTTAAGATGTTACTTTATAACAAGTGTTTGCACGATTGGGCTACGGACTTCATTTGAAACAACTAATATTGCGCTCGAAAAAATCACTTAACGCCGCGTTATTAATGCTGATGGCTCTCTCCGCGCCTGCGTTGGCTCATCCGCACAGCTTTATCGACATGCAAACCACGCTGGTGATGCAGCAGAAAAATTTGCTCGCCCTGAAAATGGTCTGGACCATGGATGAAATTACCTCCGCCGACTTGCTTTACGATGCCGGTAGTGCGGGGGCGGGCAGTGAAATCTGGAAAAAATTGGCCGCAGAAGTGATGGCGCGGGTCATGGCGCAACACTATTTCACTAATGTTTATCGCGACGGCAAACCGCTGCGTTATATGCGCCTGCCCAGCGAATATCAGCTTTCGCGTAACGGCAACAAAGCCGTGCTGGAGTTTGTTATTCCACTTGCACAGCCTGCACCGCTGGCCGGTAAACCCATCATTTTTTCTACCTATGATCCGAGTTATTTCGTTGATATGACGTACAAAAGCGATCGGGCGCTGCACCTGCCCGCCGAAGCGACGCCAGCCTGCGCGCTGTCATTATTTACGCCGAAGCCGAATGCCTCGATGCAGGCTTATGCGCTGTCGTTGGACAAGGCCGATGCGCCGCCGGAAGAGATGGATCTTGGGCAGCAATTTGCACAAAAGGTAACGTTGCAATGTCAGTGAACTTTTTGAAATTTAAGCCATTAAAAAATGAGCTCGCGCCGCGCGCAACAACGCCAAAATCAGCTCTTGCCACGCTTTGGCCGCTGATCATTTTTTTACTGTTATTAGCGTTTGGCGCAGTAGCTTTCTGGCACTTCTGGCCGCAAATCTTATTAAACAGCATTATCTGGCAGCGATCGCTGCATATGCAGCTGGCCGAAATCCTACAGCAGGTAAAAACTCATCCCGCAAAAGCCGGACTGAGCCTGACCTTATTTAGCCTGCTTTATGGCGTGATCCACGCGGTCGGTCCCGGCCACGGCAAAGTGGTGATTACCACCTATCTCGCGACGCATCCCTCAAAACTGAAAACCAGTCTGCGACTCACCTTTGCCTCCGCCGTGGTGCAGGGGCTGATGGCGGTATTTCTGGTCACGCTGGTGCTCGGCGTGCTGCAACTCTCCTCGCGGCAGCTGCATCAAAGCAGTTTCTGGATGGAGAAGGGCAGTTTTGCGCTGGTCATGCTGCTCGGAATTATTCTGTGCTGGCGAGCGCTGCGTCAGGGCATAAAACAGCTGACGTCGCTTCGCAAAAGTTCGGCATTAAAAATCAAGGGGTTGCAGCCTATTAGCGCTGCGCACCAGCATGACGCGAACTGTGGTTGTGGTCATCAGCATGTGCCAAATGCAAGCCAGCTACAAGCGGGCGGCGGATGGCGAACCCAGGCTGCGGTCGTATTGGCGATGGGGTTACGCCCGTGTTCCGGCGCCATTATGGTGCTGCTATTTTCAAAGGTGATTGGCGTTTATAGTTGGGGCGTAATATCGGCCCTTGTGATGGCGCTAGGCACCTCATTAACAGTGTCACTAATCGGATTTTTAGTATTTTATAGCCGTGAATGGGCGGTAAAACTTAGCGCTAATCGACCGTCGTCGAAGGGATGGCAATTAAGCTGGACGTTACTGGCATTCAGCGGTGGGCTTATTCTTATTGCCGCGGGCATCGTGCTTTATCAAACCAGCGCGTCGGGGTTCGGCGGTGGAATGGGGCCTTTCGGACAATAACGATAAGGGTGGCATAAGTCTTAAAGCGCTGGCTGGCAGCATTCAGCGCTTTCGTTTTACAGTAGTTTTGTTTATAAATAGAGCGTCGGTAAAAACTATAAGGTTATTGATTTTTATTTCTCTGTTACCAGAGCGATGAATTCTAATATCTAAATTTTTTATCTGATTATTATTTTTTTAACTTTTAATTATAAATCGATAGTCATAAGTCGATATTCATAAATCAATGATTGTAAATCCGTAGTCATAAATAAAAAGCAATTCCGCACGCAGATATTACGTTCATTTGTCTTTCTTTACACACAGCAAAATATCATGGGGTAACGATATTGAAGACTAATCAGAATATACAATATCTTCGCGGGATAGCCGCGCTCACCGTCGTCATGGCGCATACTGTCTCAAGCTTTACCGCGTTTAGAGATATCGGAGGTTTTGGTAACGTCTTTCTTCATAATATCGAATTGATAGGGCAGGTAGGGGTAGGCGTGTTCTTCATTATCAGCGGCTATATTATGTCAATGACTACGCATAACAAAGCTGGCGGTATTGAAAATGCCAAGATGTTTTTATTAAAAAGAGCCGTGAGAATTTATCCTATTTATTTTGTCTGGACCAGTGTCAACGTTACGTTATGGGCGTTCGGCGTGTTCCAGCGAGGCATACATTACTCTATCGACAAAATCATCACCTCTTACCTGCTCATTCCGTATATTTCTTTTGATGGTGACGTCATTGACCCGATTCTTCGACAGGGTTGGACGCTAATTTATGAAGGCTTTTATTATCTCGCCTTTGCGCTGCTTATTTTATTGGGTCAGCATCGTAAGTTCGGTATTTACATTTTAGCGATATTCTTTACGGTATTAAATTTCCTCTCTGCCTTTATGACGTCTCCCTCCGCGCAATCTTTTTTTTCTGGTCATATTATTTTATTGTTTGTCGTCGGCATGTTTATCTTTCATCATCAACACAGCATTCTGGCCTTTATGCGTATTAAAGCCGCAAGAAGAGTCATGTTGGCGCTAATTTTATGGCTAGTTGGCGTTATTGCACTAGAAAACAGAGAGCTGGGCGATTATGCCGAATACCTGCATTATCTGACGGCAACGGTATTATTTTTATATCTCTTCTCGGCCAAAAAAGTCAGCGGACCGATATTGGAAATTGGTAACTCATCCTATTCATTGTATTTAACCCACACCTTTTTAACCACGGCTTACGCCATCGTGGTGAGATCCGCCGGTTTAAGCAACTTAACGTTACTCTGGTTAGCCATGGCGACCTTCTTTATCGCGATAGTCGTCGGAGAAGTCGCTTACAGGCTGATAGAAAAGAAGCTCATTTTCAAAACCGCCAGCATCGTTCAGGTGCCAGCCGAACTGAACAAAGCCTGATAGCGAGTTGAAAGCCTCTAACAACGCGTGATTACGTCATTTTTATCAGCATGCAGCCAAACAGCAGGCATAAAAAAAGGACGCCTCGGCGTCCTTCAATTTATTACACAGATCTTATTATCATTACACAGATCTTATTGCAGGCTGATTAACGCTTCAGCGCGTCATGCAGCTCGTCACGCATTGCGTTAAGGATACCCTTAACTACGCGTGGGTTTCCGGCAACCACGTTACCAGAAGAGTAATGGTTGTGACCGCCAACGAAGTCAGTCACTACGCCGCCTGATTCACGAACCAGCAGCTCGCCACCGGCGAAATCCCAAGGCTTCAAACCGATTTCAAAGAAACCATCAACGCGGCCAGCGGCAACGTAAGCCAGGTCCAGCGCGGCTGAACCGGTGCGACGGAAGTCTGCACATTCGGTGAACAGTTTGCCCACAACTTTGATGTAGCTGGTTGCGTGCTGTTTAACTTTGAACGGGAAGCCGGTCGCCAAAATGGTGCCGTCGAGATCTTTCGCGGTGGTGCCGCGCAGACGGTAGCCGTTCAGCTGCGCGCCCTGACCACGGGTAGCGGTGAACAGTTCGTTACGCATTGGGTCATAAACCACGGCAACTTCGGTGCGGCCTTTAATGCGCACAGCGATAGATACTGCGAAATGAGGGAAACGTTTTACGAAGTTAGCGGTGCCATCCAGTGGGTCGATAATCCATTGTACGTCTTTCTCTTCACCTTCCAACTCACCACATTCTTCGCCGATGATAGTGTGTTTTGGGTAAGACTTGCGAATAACGTCGACGATCATGCTTTCTGCATCGCGGTCTACGTTAGTAACGAAATCGTTGGTGCCTTTCTGAGTTGCTTCTACAGAATCTGGCGTTTCGTAATGTTTGGCAATAAGGTTACCGGCCTTGCGCGCAGCGCGCACGGCGATGGTGAGCATCGGATGCATGGATATCTTCCAACTAGGATGTTAAAGAACGGGAAACGGCGCGCAGTATAGCAACAGTTCAACCAAACGCCAACGACTTTGGGATGTGCCGTGTTGTAACCAGTGTTGTAACCAGTGTCGTAATGTATGGCGTAACGGCCCGCTAACTCATGACGTGGCGCTGGTTTGTGGTAAACTGTTGCGATTTTCCGCAACGCTTAGAGTTTGTATGCTACACAATATTCGCATTGTCCTGGTCGAAACCTCCCACACCGGGAATATGGGCTCCACCGCCCGCGCTATGAAAACCATGGGCTTATCCAGCCTTTATCTGGTTAATCCGCTCGTTAAACCTGATTCGCAGGCAATTTCAATGTCTGCCGGTGCCAGCGATGTCATTGGTAACGCCACAATTGTCGATACTCTCGACGAAGCGCTGGCGGGTTGCAGTCTGGTGATCGGCACCAGCGCGCGTTCCCGTACTTTGCCGTGGCCGATGCTTGAGCCTCGCGAATGTGGCGAACTCTCCGCGAAAACGTCAACTTCGGCTCCGGTTGCCTTGGTATTTGGCCGTGAACGCGTGGGTTTAACCAATGAAGAGCTGCAAAAGTGCAACTATCACGTCTGCATTCCTGCCAATCCTGAATATAGCTCGCTGAATCTGGCGATGGCCGTGCAGTTAATCGCCTATGAAGTTCGCGTCGCCTGGCTTGCGCAACAGGAAGCGGCCAAGCCGGCAACTGAACAAGAAGAAGAAGCGCCTTATCCGCTAATCGAAGATCTGGAGCGTTTTTATCTGCATCTCGAAGAGGTATTGCTGAAGGTCGGTTTCATTCGAAAACAGCATCCCGGACAGATTATGAGCAGGCTGCGTCGCCTGTTTACGCGTGCACATCCAGAGGCTCAAGAGCTGAATATTTTGCGCGGCATCCTTTCTTCTGTTGAGAAATCCACCAGCGAGAAGCCGGAAAACGATAAGGAATAAGCATTTTCCTTAGCGTTATATGGTTATTTATCAAAGTGTTACATGCGAATTTTGGGGAGTGAAAATACCCTTAAAAATAGCGCATGTAATACTTGAGTAAATTACTAGGTTAAATAGTTGACTAAAACAGTCGGGAATGTCAGACTCATTTTCATGTTGTCCCCCCATTGATTTTTTTGAAATTCACTGACAGGTAATCATGTTATGAGACTGACATCTAAAGGTCGTTATGCTGTTACTGCTATGCTTGACGTAGCACTGCATTCCCAAGAAGGCCCAGTGCCTTTAGCCGACATCTCTGAACGTCAGGGCATCTCTCTTTCGTATTTGGAGCAGCTGTTCTCCCGCCTTCGCAAACACGAGCTGGTTGCCAGCGTTCGTGGTCCGGGCGGCGGTTATCTGTTAGGTCGTGACGCCATCGAAATCTCTGTTGGCGCGGTAATTACTGCTGTTGACGAGTCTGTCGATGCGACCCGTTGTCAGGGTAAAGAAGGTTGTCAGGGCGGCGAACGTTGCTTAACTCACACCCTTTGGCGTGATCTGAGCGAACGCATCAGCGGCTTCCTGAACGACATCACCATTGGTGAGCTGGTGAATAACCAGGACGTGCTGGAAGTTGCCGACCGTCAGAACAGCGATCTGCGTCGCATGCCAAATGGTCGTCCGCAAGAAACGATTAATATTAATCTGCGCGCGTAAGCGAAGCTGATTTCACACGCAACGTTCGTTTTGCGTTAAGAACCGGGTTAGACAAGTGCAAAGACTCACGTCATTGCAGTGTTGTCGCCCGGTTTTTGCATTTTCTGCTCTCTAGCCGCGATTGGCATGATTTCCCTTTTATCCAGCAGCAAAGCCGTTTTAAACTGTCCCTGTAATTAATATCCGAAAGTATTTATTTGTCCCCTCATAATTAACATAATTTAATAATGTATCAGTCCGTTCGAAAACGAACGCGCAGTACGGAGCTATTTGCCATGAAATTACCGATTTATCTCGATTATTCGGCCACTACGCCGGTCGACCCACGCGTAGCCGAAAAGATGATGCAGTGTTTAACGCTGGACGGTACTTTCGGCAATCCGGCTTCCCGTTCCCACCGTTACGGCTGGCAGGCGGAAGAGGCGGTTGACGTCGCGCGCAACAATATTGCCGAGCTGATTAATGCCGATCCGCGTGAAATCGTCTTTACCTCCGGTGCGACAGAATCCGATAATCTGGCCATCAAAGGCGCGGCGCTCGCCAACCAGCAAAAGGGTCGGCATATTATTACCAGCACTACCGAGCATAAGGCGGTGCTGGATACCTGCGAGCAGCTCGAACGCGAAGGATTCGAGGTGACTTACCTTAATCCGCAGACAAACGGCCTGATTGAATTGCAGCAAATTGAACAGGCGCTGCGCGACGACACGGTGCTGGTTTCCATCATGCACGTGAATAACGAGATTGGCGTGATTCAGGATATTGCTGCCATCGGCGAGCTTTGCCGCAGCCGTGACATCTTGTTCCACGTCGATGCTACGCAAAGCGTGGGTAAGATCCCGGTCGATTTGGCGGAGCTGAAAGTTGATTTGATGTCGTTTTCGGCGCATAAGATTTATGGCCCGAAAGGCATTGGTGCTCTGTATGTCAGCCGAAAACCGCGCGTGCGGGTCGACGCGCAGATCCACGGCGGCGGTCACGAGCGCGGAATGCGTTCCGGCACTTTGCCCGTGCATCAAATTGTGGGCATGGGCGAAGCTTATCGCATCGCGAAGTTAGAAATGGTTGAAGAAGCGGCGCGGCTGACTGCGCTGCGTGACCGTCTCTGGCAGGGTATCCGCAAAATCAGCAAGGTGTGCCTTAACGGAAGCGCCGACCAAACCGCGCCAAACATCCTTAATGTCAGTTTTGCCGACGTTGACGGCGAATCTCTCATCATGACCTTAAAGGATCTGGCCGTCTCTTCAGGTTCGGCCTGCACCTCGGCCAGCCTTGAGCCTTCTTATGTCTTGAAAGCGCTTGGGCTGAATGATGAGCTGGCGCACAGTTCTATCCGTTTCTCCGTTGGGCGTTTCACAACGGAAGAAGAGATCGATTACAGTATTTCGCTTGTCGGTAAATCAATAACCCGTCTACGTGAACTTTCTAACGCAAATCATTGAAGATTAAGAATAATCAGGAGTGTTGTAATGACGACCGAAGCCACGACTACCGATATCATGCCTATCCTGCTCTCTTCACAACCGGCTGACGCCCGTTGGGGCGAGAAGGCCCTGTTAAGCACTGACAGCGCGGGCATCACGATTCATTTTTCAGCTGACGATAAGCTGACCTCTATTTCCCGCGCCGCCCGCCGTATCGAAGGGCAGGGCATCAAAAAGTTGCAGCTTTCCGGCGAAGGCTGGGATTTAGAAACCAGCTGGGCCTTTTGGCAGGGTTTCCGCAGCCCGAAAGGCAGCCGCAGCGTCGAGTGGGCCGAGCTTTCTGACACCGATTCAGAAAAACTGCAACAGCGCCTGAAAATCATCGACTGGGTGCGCGACACCATTAATAAACCTGCTGAAGATCTGAGCCCTGAAAAACTGGCCCGCAGCGCGGTAGATTTGTTGTGCGAATACGGCGACGCCATTAGCTATCGCATCACTAAAGGCGAAGAGCTGCGTGAAAAAGAGTACAACGGCCTTTATACCGTGGGCCGCGGTTCCGATCGCCCGCCAGTCATGCTCTCTCTAGACTTCAACCCAACCGGCAATCCAGATGCACCCGTGTTTGCCTGCCTGGTGGGCAAGGGCATCACCTTTGACACCGGCGGTTATAGCCTGAAACCAAGCGGCTCGATGGATTCCATGAAAGCCGACATGGGCGGCGCGGCAACCCTGACCGGTGCTTTGGCGCTGGCCGTGGCGGGCGGTTTGGACAAACGCGTCAAACTTTACCTGTGCTGTGCCGATAACATGGTGAGCGGTAACGCTTTCAAACTTGGCGATATTATTACTTATCGCAACGGCAAAACGGTTGAAGTCATGAACACCGACGCCGAAGGCCGTCTGGTTCTGGCCGATGGCCTGATCGACGCATC
The DNA here is from genome assembly GCF_036663475.1 of Rouxiella sp. T17. Lineage (NCBI taxonomy): Bacteria > Pseudomonadati > Pseudomonadota > Gammaproteobacteria > Enterobacterales > Yersiniaceae > Rouxiella > Rouxiella sp. T17. The sequence goes on from NZ_JAWUEA010000030.1 coordinate 39,933, forward strand.
AAAACACAATCCGACCCTGCTTATCGATGCGGCAACCCTGACCGGCGCGGCAAAAATGGCGTTGGGCAACGATTACCACGCGCTGTTGAGCTTCGATGACGCGCTTGCCAACGAGCTGCTTGCCAGTGCGAGCGAAGAACACGAGCCTTTCTGGCGTCTGCCGCTGGCCGAATTCCACCGCAGTCAGCTGCCGTCAAACTTTGCCGATCTTAATAATATCGCCGGGCCGGCAAACGGCGCGGGCGCCAGCACGGCAGCGGCTTTCCTGTCGCATTTCGTGTCGGAATACAAAAAAGGCTGGCTGCACATTGACTGCTCGGCGACCTATCGCAAAAGCGCGTCGGGCCAGTGGGCGGCGGGCGCAACCGGTCTGGGTGTGCGCACCGTGGCTAACCTATTGTTAGCAAAAGCTAAGTAAGCCAAGGAAACACGATTAGATGAGCGTTCCGCACGATATTCCTGCAGCTCCATCAGCGGATGAAAACGAGCTTGAGCGTTTGCTCAAGCTTTCGGTCACGCAGGCTGCCTATCGCCCGGCTTTCTACCAAACTCTTTTAGAGTCAACGGTTTGGGTGCTAGGCGATGCTGGGCAACAGTTTGCTGGGCAAGACGCTACAGGCGCTGAAAAAATCGCGGGCAGCGAGTTAAACCTGCTGCACTGGGAAAAACAGGACGGCAGTTCAATCATTCCTTTCTTCTCTTCGGTTGAGGTGCTCGAACGCGCCGCTGCCGGAGAAAGCGAAGATGAGCAGTCTTTTGTTGCGCTTCCGGCACGTGTTTTGTTTGAAATGACGCAGGGTGAAGAGCTGTTCCTTAACCCGAAATCGGAGTATGGCAAAGAGTTTTATCCGAGCGAAATCACGCTGCTGCTTAATACCGGCGGGCTGGCTGCTCCGACCGAGCTGGTTCTCGATGCCGAAAGCCAGCTGCTGATTGGTCAGCCAGAAGAGTATCCGTCGGCGATGGTCGATGCGCTTACGACACTGTTTAGCCAGAAAAAGCCGGTTCGCCGCGCCTTTTTAGCGCTGATTCATGATAAAAGCGTCGATCCTGAGCCAAATTTGCTGGTTGGAATCGAAGCCGACGGCAGCGAATCAGAAGTTGATGCGCTAATCCGTGAAGCGGGTAATGTTGCTAGCGAAACCTCACCCGACGATAAACCGGTCGACTTTTGCGTGGTCAATGAGAAGGAAAGGGGGCTTAGCCATTATCTGGTAAGTCACACCCAGCCTTTTTATCAGCGCAAATGGGGCAGTTGGCTGCGAAACATTATTCCCTCTTCGGGCAAAGCTTGACGAGTAACTAGACTATTCATTTAACGGTTAGCCTGTCTTGAAGCCTGCCAAGGGTCGCGTTTGCGGCCCTTTTTTTAGCTCGCGATTACCAGCCGTGGATAATCGGCCAAACGGCTTCAATCTCTTCACTGCCATCTCGCACCACTGAAAATTCGCCGTGCTGGCTGACCGTCGCGCAGGCGTGGTTTGGCAAAATCCGCACGCGGCTGCCGTAAGGTAAATCGGGCAGGTTTTGCTGACTTCCCGGGCGCAGCGCCAAAATTCCGTGCTCCTGATTCACGTCGACCATGATTAAATCGCCCAGCGTATTACCCGCCATATCGCAGACAATGCCATAACGTTGATCGACAGCCTGCGCCGCCGTGCCGCGATCTCGTGACATCGCCATCCAGCCAGCATCGACCATAATCCAGCCTTTTTGGCGCTGATGGCCGATAACGGTAGCAACTACCGACAGCGCGATATCTGAAGTTTGGCAAACGCCCGCACCCGTCATGACTAGATCAAACAGGGTAAATACGCCAGCGCGGACTTCCGTCACGCCGTCGAGATTCTGGCTAAAATGCGCGGTAGGCGTAGAACCCACGCTGACGACGGGGCTTGGTAAACCGGCGGCGAGTAATGCTTCGGCACAGGCAACGGCGGCGGCGCGCTCTTTTTCGGCCATCGCCTGATGTTCCTGCAAACTTTTGCAGTGATAAGACTCACCGGCATGGGTAATAATGCCGCGCAGTTCGGCCCCTTCATTATGCAAAACCTTGCCAATTTCAATCAGCAGGTTATCTCCTGGGATCACGCCGCTGCGATGGCCGTCGCTGTCGATTTCAATCAATGCGGGGATCTTGACGCCTGCTTCACGAGAAAAACTCGCAACGGCGTGAGCCTGCTCAAGGCTATCAAGAATGATGCTGATATCGGTGCCAGCCTTTAATAAAGCGGCGACGCGCGGCAGTTTTTGTGGCGCAATGCCGACGGCATAAATCAGATCTTTGCATCCTGCGGCAGAGAAGACTTCTGCCTCTTTTAACGTCGAAACGGTCGCAGGGCCGTGACCTTCAGTCAAAATGAGTCGCGCGGCTTCAACCGATTTAACGGTTTTAAGATGCGGGCGCAGCGGCACGCCAAAACGGTCAGTGTGCTGACGTAAACGGGCGACGTTACGTTCAAGTTGGTCGCGATTAAGCAGCAGAAAAGGCGTCTCTTTATGGTGAATATTGGCAGTGGACGCCTGACTATTATGGGTCGCGCTATCGGTCATATTCTTGATCATGCTGGTGGCTCGCTAAGTTTTATAATTTTTTAATAGACTGACGTTTCAAACATCAGTTTTTATTCATTCGAATGTTTAAAATGCGCTGGCCAACAGGCGGCTGTAATTCTCAAGGTCAACGTTGCCGCCGCTTATTACGATGCCAATACGTTTCCCGCGCAGCGATTCGGCGTTGGCCCGCACTGCCGCTAAACCTAAGCAACCAGTCGGTTCGACTACCAGCTTCATCCGCGAGGCGAAAAACGCCATTTCTGCAATGAGCTGCTGGTCGGTTGCCGTATAAATATCGGTGACATCACGTTGAATAATCGGGAAATTAAGGTGGCCGAGAGAGGGCGTTTGTGCGCCATCAGCGATAGTTTTTGGCGTGTTGATTTTAACGATAGCGCCCGTACGAAACGACTGCTGGCCGTCATTTCCGGCCTCGGGTTCAACGCCGTAAACTTTACAGCCAGGTGAAAGCGCGCGTGCGGCCAGCGCCGAACCCGCCAGTAATCCTCCGCCCCCCAAAGGCGCAAAAAGCGCATCCAGATCGCCCACTTCTTCTATTAACTCTTTTACCGCCGTTCCCTGACCCGCAATAACAGGTGCATAGTCGTAAGCGGGAACTACCGCGTAGCCAAACTTTTCTGCGAGTTCATGGGTAATGGCTTCACGGTCTTGCGTGTAACGGTCATATTCGACGACTTTTGCGCCGTAGCCTTCCGTTGCGGCGCGCTTGGCTTTAGGGGCATCCAGCGGCATGACGATAGTGGCCGGAATGCCTAATAATGAAGCCGAAAGCGCGATGCCCTGTGCGTGGTTTCCGGAAGAAAAAGCAATCACGCCACGTTTACGCTGTGCCTCGTCAAGCTGCGCCAAGGCGTTGAATGCGCCGCGAAACTTGAATGCGCCCATGCGTTGCAGGTTTTCGCATTTGAAAAAAATCTCGGCGCCAAGTGCATTGTTTAAAATCGTTGATTGCATCACCGGCGTTTTATGGGCAAAGCCTTCAATTCTTTTGGCTGCGGCAACAACATCATCATAGGTCGGCAAAATCATTATTTTTCCCCTGTTAACTTTTAATATCGTTGTACAACGTGGCGCGTGAAACGCCAAGATGCTGGGCAATGATCGGCATCGCTTTCCGCATATCCAGATAGCCTGCCAGCTTGAGTTCATTGAGTAACGCTCGGCGTTCCGTGGCTTTTAACGCCTGCGGAGCACGCAGTCTGCTGGCAGAGAATTTATCAATATATTCCCGGATTACCTCGGCGTTTGCCGGGTCTAGCGTTTCCTGGATTTCCACCTTACCCGTCTGACAAAACTGCGCCAGCATAGATTGCATCTGTCCGAAAAGATTGAGATCTACATTCAGACAAAGCGCTGCAACGTATTTTCCGTTTTCATCCTTGATACCAATAGAGGTACTTTTTGCGCGGCGTCCGTCGGCAAATCGGTTGCTGTAATTGGCAATAACCTGCGGATAATCAGGGTCGGCAATGCGCGCCATGCCCAGCTCGGTCGCGGGTTCTCCCACGGAGCGACCTGATAAGTTATTGTTTATCGACAAAATAGCCTGTTTAGGGTCGGTTAAGTCATGCACCACCACTTCACAAAATGGCGCAAAAGTTTCGCCGATGCCTTTGGCTATTTGCTCGAGCTGGTCCACAAGAACCTGACGGGTTGAGTGTTTTATAAGCTTCGTTTTCATGGTTGACAATTTATCTATATTTATACAAATGGTCAATAAGTCGCACTGAGTATGTTTATTTGCGAGATGCATTCCAGAGAGTCTGGAAAAAAATGTCGACTGGTGTAATTTTACGTCTTGCAGTAACGCAATTTTTCAATATATGTGGTTGTATTACGATAAGTGTTGGCGCATGTTCATTGGCGTGCGGCGAAAGCAGTTAAAAAACAGCGACAGGGAGAATGGGTATGCGCGAGGAATTACGCTTGAAAAGTGGCCGGTGGATAAAACGCCTGCAATCCGTGGCTTTGCTTACCGTTATCTTATCTTTGAGCGGCTGCGATGACCCTAAACCGCACGAGCCACCGCGTGTTCCTCCTGCTCAAGCTGCTGAAAAAACTAATGTAAAACCGACCGCTCCTGCACAGCTGGCCCAGTCTTCAGCGAGTCAAACCCAGTCTGTCGAGAGTCAAACCCAACCAGCGCCAACGGTTGATAGTCAACGTCGCGCCGAATTAGCCAGTAAAAGTGCGGGACAGCCTCTTGCGCTGCTTGATGCTTCAGAACTCCAGCTTGATGGCGCGAGCGCGCTGGTGCTGACGTTCTCTATTCCGCTGGATCCTGACCAGAATTTTGCCGCGTTGACCCATCTTGTCGACACCAAAACCGGCACGCCCGACGGCGCATGGGAGCTTTCCAGCAGCATGACCGAGCTGCGTTTTCGCCATCTTTTGCCCGAACGTAAGCTGGTGGTCACGGTCGATGCAGGCCTTAAAGCCATTAACGGCGCACAGCTTGGCAGCGATCAGCAGAAAACCCTTACCACGCGCAATATTGAACCTAGCGTAGGTTTTGCCAGCAAAGGTTCCTTATTGCCGACCCGTTTCGCCGAAGGGTTGCCGGTGATCGCCTTGAACGTGAATAACGTTGACGTCAATTTCTTCCGCATTAAAAACGAATCACTGCCAGAATTTCTTGCCGATTGGCAATCGCGTAGCGCGCTTTCATCTTATGAGTCCGAGACGCTATCAAAACGCGCGGAGCTGGTTTATACCGGCCGCTTTGCCTTGAATCCGCAGCTTAATACACGCGAACATTTGCTGTTGCCGCTCGGCGGAATTGAAAAGCTTAAACAACCGGGCGTTTATCTGGCGGTCATGCAGGAGGCCGGACATTACAGCTACACCAATCCGGCGACCCTGTTCACGCTGAGCGACATCGGCGTTTCGCTGCACAGTTTTAGTCAGCAGGTTGACGTCTATACGCAGGGATTAGAAGCGGGCACGCCTTTGGCAGATATCGATTTGCAGCTGCTTGACGAAAAAGGCCGTTCGCTTGCAGAAGGTAAATCGGACGCGCAGGGCCACGCCAAATTCGTCAAAGATCCAAAAGCGGTGCTGCTGTTGGCTCGTCATGGCGGAGAAACTACGCTTCTTAATCTCAATGAAGCCGCGCTGGATCTCGCCGAATTTGATATTTCAGGGCCGCAGGGTTACAGCAAAACGCTGTTTGCCTTTGGTCCCCGCGATTTATATCGCCCGGGTGAAACACTGCTGTTAAATGCTCTGTTACGCGATGCCGACGGTAAACCGGTCGCGGCGCAGCCCGTTAAAACTCAGCTTATAAAGCCTGATGGGCAGGTTGCGCGCACCTTTATGTGGCAACCCGAAAACGGCCTTTATCAATACCAGTACGCCATTCCTGAAGGCGGGCCGACGGGTGAATGGAAAGTCAGTTTTAATCTTGGCGATAACCAGCTGCGTTATTACGCTTTTCAGGTTGAAGATTTTCTGCCCGAACGTATGGCGTTAGATCTGGTTAACAGTCTAAAACCGCTGCCAATGGATTCGGCTGTCACTTTCAACGTTAAGGGACGCTACCTTTATGGCGCGCCCGCAGCGGGTAATCGTCTTCAGGGGCAGGTTTATCTGCGACCTCTGCGTGACGCGGTGCCTGCGCTGGCAGGTTATGAATTCGGTAAGGTAAATGAAGAAAATTTATCGCGTACGTTAAGCGATGTTGATCAAACGCTGGACGCGGAAGGCACGGGCGAAGTCAGCATTGAAAATAGCTGGCAGGACGTTCACTCGCCGTTGCAGGTGATTTTACAGGCCAGTTTGCTGGAGTCGGGCGGGCGTCCGGTCACCCGAAGAGTTGAGCAGGCCGTGTGGCCAGCCGAGGTATTGCCCGGTATTCGACCGCTGTTTGCCAAGCAGGAAATCTATGACTATCGGACTGATAAAACCCAATCTCAGGCCGTAGTGACTGAAAACACTCAGGCTGAATTCGACGTTATTGCCGCCAATGCAGCGGGACAAAAGCAGGCGGCCAAAGGCCTTGAAGCGCGTTTGGTTCGTGAGCGTCGTGACTATTACTGGCAGTGGTCCGAAAGCGACGGCTGGCAATCGCTATATGATAAAAAAGATTTAGTCCTTGCGCGTCAACAGATTGATATTCCAGCCGATGGCTCGGCAAAAGTTGCCTTCCCGGTAGAGTGGGGCGCGTATCGTCTTGAGGTAGAAGACCCGCAAACGCATCAGGTGAGCAGCGTGCGATTCTGGGCCGGTTACAGCTGGCAAGACAACACCGACGGCACTGATGCAGTGCGTCCTGATCAGGTCAAACTCAAGCTCGACAAACCCGCCTATCAACCAGGCGATAAAGCCAATATTCACATTCAGGCACCGGCGGCGGGTAAAGGTTATTTACTGGTGGAATCCAGCGACGGCCCACTCTGGTGGCAGGCGATTGACGTGCCGGAGGCGGGAGTGGATGTGCAGGTGCCAATCAACAACGAATGGCGTCGTCATGATCTCTACTTCAGCGCGCTGGTGCTGCGTCCGGGTGACAAGAAACAGCAATCCACACCAAAGCGCGCCGTCGGGCTGCTGCATTTGCCGCTGGTGAGCGAAGGCCGCAAACTCAGTTTACAGCTTGATGCACCGCAAAAAATTCGTCCGAATCAGCTGCTGACGGTGAAAGTCAAAGCGGGTGTTGCGGGCAAGCCTACGCCGCATCAGATAAACCTGCTGCTGTCTGCCGTCGATGCGGGCGTGCTGTCGATAACCAATTTTAAAACGCCCGATCCTTACGAAGCGTTCTTGGGTCGCAAGCGCTACGGTGTTGATCAGTATGATGTTTATGGTCACCTTATTGAAGGCAAAGGGCGTCTTGCCAGCCTGAGTTTTGGCGGCGATGGCGACGAAGATCCGCTTTCGCGCGGGGGGCAGAAACCTGTTACCGAAGTCACTATTGTGGCGCAGCAGGCGAAGCGCGTGACGCTCGACGATAACGGGGAAGGGGAAGTACAGATTCCAATTCCCGATTTTAACGGCGAGCTGCGCGTGATGGCGCAAGGCTGGAGCGACGAAGATTTCGGCAGCGCCGACACGAAAGTGGTCGTGGCCGCGCCGGTGATCGCCGATTTGGCTATTCCGCGCTTTATGGCCAACGGCGACCATGCCACGCTGGCGCTTGATGTGACCAATCTTTCAGGCGCGACTCAAACGCTCAAACTTGCGTTAACGGCTACGGATCGCATCCAGCTCGACGGCGCGCCTGCCGAACAAAGCGTGACGTTGAATCAGGGAGAACGTAAAACCTTATCGATTCCGGTTAAAGCACTAGAAGGTTTTGGTACCGGAGAGGTCAATCTCACCGTCAGCGGTTTGCAATTACCCGATGAAAAATTCCCGGATTATCAACGCAGTTGGACACTCGGCGTCAGGCCTGCGTTCCCGGCTTTGACCCGTAATTTTGCCACCGTTATTCATCCACAGGAACAGTGGCAATTGCCCGCTGACGCCAACGCGCAGCTAGTAACCGAAACGTTGCAGGGGCGTTTACAGCTAAGCAGCAAGCCGCCGCTAAATTTAGCGCGTTATATCAGCGAGTTGCTGGCTTATCCATACGGCTGTCTGGAGCAAACCATCAGCGGGCTTTATCCGTCACTTTATACCAGCCGCGCCCAGCTCACCGCGATGGGCATTAAAACCTCATCAGACGAGGCGCGTCGTCACAGTATTGATATCGGTATAGAGCGAATTTTCGCGATGCAAAAAGAGAGCGGCGGTTTTGGTCTGTGGAGCAAAGAGAGTCCCGAGGAGTATTGGTTGACGGCCTATGCGACCGATTTCCTGACTCGCGCCGCGCAGCAAGGTTACAGCGTGTCGGAAGAGGGCCTCAAAAAGGCCAACCAGCGTTTGCAGCGTTATCTTCAAGATCAAAATCAGATTGATGTTCGTTACAGTACGCAACCCGACAGTACGCGTTTTGCCGTGCAGGCTTACGCCGGGTTAGTGCTCGCCGGACAGCAGCAGGCACCGTTGGGTGCGCTGCGCCAACTGTACGAAAAACGACAGAATGCGCAGTCTGGGCTGCCGTTGGTACAGTTAGGTATTGCCTTGAAAATGATGGGCGATATGCCGCGCGCCGACACAGCAATTAATGAAGGATTAAATAAAACGCGCTCGGAGAAGAATTACTGGCTCGAGGACTACGGCAGCCCGCTGCGCGACAACGCGCTCATGCTGTCGTTGTTGACTGAAAACGGCCTGCAGCCCGAAGCGCGGGACCGCTTGCTGCTGTCGCTTTCGGAAAGTCTCAATGGTCAGCGCTGGTTGTCTACTCAGGAAAGTAACGCGCTATTTATGGCAGGCCGTAGCCTGATTGGCAGTGCTGAAACGCCGTGGCAGGCCAGCTTCGAGGGTGAGCAGCAGCCCATTACCGGCACCGCTGCACTGACCCGCAGTTTTGACGCGGCTCGGCTGCAACAGCCCGTCATCATAAAAAACAGTGGCGACGCGGCGATCTACACTCGTTTCGATATCACGGGGTATCCTCGTCAAGCGCCTGCCGAAAGCGGCAATGTGCTACACATTAAACGTAACTACTTTGGCATGGACGGCAAAACGCTGTCGCTCGCCGACCTCAAAAGCGGCGACCTTGTCGTGGTACATCTCGACGTGTGGAGCGATGCTCACGTGCCTGACGCGCTGGTAGTAGATTTACTGCCCGCCGGTCTTGAGTTGGAGAATCAAAATCTGGCGGAAAGTAGCGCCAGTCTTGGTGAAGCGGCAACAAACCTTACCGAAATGATGGGCGACATGCAGCAGGCGGATATCCAGCATCAGGAGTTCCGCGACGATCGCTATGTGGCGGCGGTGAATGTCGATGGTTATCGCCACGTTTCGCTGCTCTATTTGGCACGGGCTGTCACGCCGGGCAGCTATGCCGTTCCGGCGCCACAGGTCGAGTCGATGTATGTGCCAGCTTGGCGCGCGACGGGCGCAACGCCTGAACAGCTGAATATTCGCTAACACCGTGGCGATTGGGCAATGAAAGCAGCCTTGGAAGTAAAAGAAGGCGAAGGAAAAACAGCAGGCCGATGGAAGCGCAGGGCAAGAACAATGCTTGTGCTGATCCTCGCTTTTATCGGGCTGCTGTGGACGGCGAACCGGATTTGGCCGCTACCCATAACCGAGCTGCCGGTGGCGCGCGTCGTGACGGCCGAAGATGGCACGCCGCTGTGGCGCTACGCCGATGCCGACGGCGTGTGGCGTTATCCGGTAACGTTGGAACAGGTTTCGCCCTACTATTTGCAGGCACTACTGACCTACGAAGACCGCGGATTCTGGCATCATCCGGGGGTCAATCCTTTTTCACTGCTGCGCGCCGCGTGGCAGGATTTACGCGGCGGCAGCATTGTTTCGGGAGGCAGCACGCTATCAATGCAGGTGGCGCGGCTAATCGATCCGCATCCGCGCACTTTTCTCGGCAAACTGCGGCAGATTGCGCGCACCTTTCAGCTTGAATGGACGCTGTCGAAAAAACAGATCCTTGAAATCTACCTGAATCGCGCGCCTTTTGGCGGCACTTTGCAGGGCATTGCAGCGGCAAGCTGGACCTATCTCGGCAAACCCCCGTCGGAACTTACGCCCGGCGAGGCCGCACTGCTGGCCGTGTTACCGCAGGCTCCGAGCCGTTTGCGCCCCGATCGCTTTCCGGATCGCGCGAAAGCGGCCAGAGACAAAGTGCTGGCGCGTATCGCGGAATATCGCGTTTGGCCGCAAAAAAGAGTCGACGAAATTCGTCAGGAGGCAATCTGGCTCGCGCCGCGTCAGGTTCCGCAGTTAGCGCCGCTACTGGCAAGAAGATTAACCAGCAAAAAAACGCGTCCGGTGGTGACCACGACGCTGGATGCAGCGTTACAGCGCCAGCTTGAGGCACTGACAGCCAATTGGAAAAACCAGCTGCCAGCCAAAACGTCGGTGGGCGTTTTGGTGGTCGACAGCGCCACGATGGCGGTGAAAGCCTATGTCGGTTCAGTAGATTTTAACGATGACAGCCGTTTTGGGCAGGTCGATACGATAAGCGCCTGGCGATCGCCCGGCTCGACGCTTAAGCCGCTGTTGTATGGCTTGGCGCTGGACGACGGCCTGATTGCCGCCGAGTCTTTGCTGCAAGACGTGCCGAGGCGTTTTGGAGATTATCGGCCCGGAAATTTTGATACCGGTTTTCATGGGCCGGTGAGTGCCAGCGAAGCGCTGGTGAGGTCGCTCAATCTGCCAGCGGTGCAGCTTTTAGATGCCTACGGGCCAAAGCGTTTTACGGCCAATCTGCGCAACGCGGGTATTACGCTACGATTTCCGGCTAATAGCGACCCTAATTTGGCGGTAATTTTAGGCGGTACCGGCTCGCGGCTTGACCAGCTAACCGAGGCTTACAGCGCCTTCGCGCGGGGCGGAAACGTCGCGAAATTACGTTTTGAGCCCCAACAAAAGCTGACCCAGCGAAGGCTGATGTCGCCGGGCGCGGCGTGGATCATTCGCCGCATTCTCGGTGGACAGGCTCTCCCGCAGCCCGACGACACGCGGCCAGCCAGCGTGCCGTTAGCCTGGAAAACCGGCACCAGTTACGGCTATCGAGATGCGTGGGCAATGGGGGTGAATCCGGGATATATCATCGGCGTTTGGGTCGGCAGGCCAGACGCTACACCGGTCGCCGGACAGTTTGGCTACGCGACGGCGGTGCCCATTCTCAATCAGGTGAATAATCTGCTTGTCACCTCGCGACGTTATAGTCGCCAGATGCAGGTGAGCGACCCTCGACCGGCGGCGGTTGGCATCGCAACGCTGTGCTGGCCCGCGGGGCAGCCTTTGGCGTCAGGCAACAGTAACTGTCGTCAACAGCGGCAAAGCTGGACGCTGGACGGCACCTTGCCACCCACGCTTACCGCGCCCGGGCAAGAGTCGCAGGCGGGAAGCCTGCTGACGCTCTGGGAAAACTCTGCCGGCAAACAGGTCGCGGCCACCTGTCCCGATGCGCATCCAACACACATTGCGCTGTGGCCTACGCCGCTTGAGCCGTGGTTACCGCCGGGTGAGCGCCGCAGCCAGCGATTACCTGCGCCTGATGCGCTTTGTCCGCCATTGAATACATCGGCGGTGCAGCCGTTGCTGCTGCTGGGTATCCGTCAGCATGCAATTTTAAAACCGCTGCCCGGACAGCGCAGTCTCGATTTGCAGGTGGAGTCGCAGGGCGGAGTAGGGCAGCGCTGGTGGTTTCTTAATGGCGAACAGATTGAAAGTCAGGGATCAAACCAGACCTTCAAAACGACGCTCAGCCAGCCGGGCCAGTATCAGCTCAGCGTGTTGGATGAAAGCGCGCAGGTTAGCACGCTCGATTTCAGCCTTGATTAGGCAAATTCTGTATTGAAAATGGGGCTTATGGCCTGCAAAGTGAATCAGTGACACATTTTTTTAATCAAATGTTGTTATTCCTGTAGGCAAGCGTTACTTAGCCCCCTATAATCGGCGCCATTTTCCGGCAGCGTTAACATTTGAAATTAACCGGCCCCACTTAAGTCAGACAGAGGTTTTTTTATGACTATCGAACGTACTTTCTCTATCATCAAGCCAAACTCCGTAGCTAACAACGACATCGGCGCTATCACTGCGCGTTTCGAACGTGCTGGCTTCCAGATCATCGCGTCTAAAATGATCCGTCTGAGCAAAGAAAAAGCTGAAGGCTTCTACGCTGAGCACAAAGGCCGTCCATTCTTCGACGGTCTGGTAGAGTTCATGACTTCTGGTCCAGTCGTTGTTCAGGTTCTGGAAGGCGAAAATGCCGTTCAGCGTAACCGTGACATCATGGGCGCAACCAACCCAGATAACGCTCTGGCAGGTACTCTGCGTGCAGACTACGCTGACAGCTTCACTGCTAACGCCGTTCACGGTTCAGACGCAGTAGAATCAGCACAGCGCGAAATCGCTTACTTCTTCGACGAAAGCGAAATCTGCGCACGTTAATAAGAAGTTGAAATTAGGCGAAAAGGCCGAGTGAATCACCTCTGGATACAATAAATTTGTGCTAACGGTGTTTCATTCATAGCTACCTCGCCTTAAAATTTGTACAATGTTGCGCCCCAAAAGCTCTGCTGCTGGGGCGCAATTTTTTAATGTAGTGGTTTGAGCAATAAGCTTTCGTGGGCAGCTCCATCAGGCCCGCACTTCCTTCGAGCCATAACGTGTAACAACGAGGCCAATGTAAAACATGTCCAATACTATCGAATTAGATATCCCGGTCCTGAGTTCGACCGAGATTGACTCCCTCAACGTCATCCGTGCCGAAAACGCAGCGAAAGCCGAACTGGCTGAAAAGTCTGCCGCACCGGTGAGCGCCAAAATCAACCTTCTGGACCTGAACCGCAAGCAGATGCGCGAGTTTTTCCTCAAAATGGGTGAAAAACCGTTCCGTGCGGATCAGGTTATGAAGTGGATGTACCATTACTGCAGCGATGATTTCGAGGATATGACCGATATCAATAAAACGCTGCGTAACAAGCTGGCAAGCGTTGCCGAAATCCGTGCGCCGGAAGTTGCCGTTGAGCAACGTTCTGCAGATGGCACCATTAAATGGGCTATTCAGGTTGGCAATCAGCAGGTTGAAACGGTTTATATTCCCGATGGCGACCGCGCAACGCTGTGCGTTTCCTCTCAGGTTGGCTGTGCGCTGGAGTGTACTTTCTGCTCCACCGCGCAACAGGGCTTTAACCGCAACCTGCGCGTTTCAGAAATTATCGGTCAGGTTTGGCGCGCGGCGAAAATTATCGGCGCCGCGAAAATTGCCGGTACGCGTCCTATTACCAACGTGGTCATGATGGGCATGGGCGAGCCGCTGCTGAATCTGAACAACGTGGTTCCGGCGATGGAAATCATGCTCGACGATTTCGGTTTTGGCCTGTCCAAGCGTCGCGTAACCCTTTCCACCTCTGGCGTGGTGCCTGCGCTGGACAAGCTCGGCGACATGATTGACGTCGCGCTGGCTATTTCCCTGCACGCACCAAACGACGCCATTCGTGATGAAATTGTGCCGATAAACCGCAAATATAACATCGACACCTTCCTGGCTTCGGTGAATCGCTATTTGGGTAAATCCAACGCCAATCAGGGCCGCGTTACCGTCGAGTACGTCATGCTGGATCACATCAATGACGGCACCGAACACGCGCACGAACTGGCCGAAAAGCTGAAAGATACGCCGTGCAAGATCAACCTGATCCCATGGAACCCGTTCCCGGGCGCGCCGTATGGCCGCAGCTCGAACAGCCGTATCGACCGCTTCTCCAAGGTATTGATGGATTACGGTTTTACTGTCATTGTGCGTAAAACCCGTGGCGATGATATCGACGCCGCCTGTGGTCAGTTGGCGGGCGATGTTATCGACCGTACCAAGCGTACGCTGAAGAAAAAGATGGCCGGTGACGCCATCGCGGTTCAATCCGTTTAATCCTCTATTGGGCTAAATTGGGCTAAAGCCAAGGCGATTGAACGCGGTAACAGCGGCGATAACGCGGAGTATTTCCGTCACTTATCGCCTGTTGCCGCGTCAAATATGGTGTATTGTTTAACGAGCTAGCTAGCGTTGGTCTTCTTATCGGTCAAAGGGTAAAAGGATTTAAATATGGCGATAATGCAGTGGAAAGGGTTTTTCGCAGCAAGTGTGGCAGTGTGCCTGTTGGCAAGCTGTTCAAGCTCAAAGCAACCGCCGGTCGACGCCGCATCGGGCGCACCGCAAACGCAGCTCCAGCTCGGAATGGACTATTTGGCGCAGGGTAATATGTCTGCCGCTAAAACCAATCTTCAACAGGCGGTAAATTCCTCACCGCAAGATTATCGCAATCAGCTCGGCATGGCGTTATTCGAACAGAAAAACGGCAATAACGACGCCGCTCAAAGCCGCTACCAGCAAGCCTTGAAGCTTGCCCCGCAAAATGGAACTGTCCTGAATAATTACGGTGCGTTTTTGTGTAGTTTAGGGCAGTATGTACCGTCACAACAGCAGTTTAGCCTCGCAGCCAGTCTGCCGGATTCTGGTCCGGTTGCTGACAGTCTCGAAAGTGGGGGCTACTGTTTTTTAAAGGCTAATCAGAATGATGAGGCCAAAGCATTGCTGAGCCGGGCGTTGAAAAACGATCCCGACAAGGGGGCACCTTTGATTGATGAAGCCAATAAAGCGTTCAAGGCCGGAAATCGCGCCGAGGCGCAGCTTTTACTCGATGTATATCAACATGTTCTGCCAGCCAGCGCTGACAGTCTTATGTTACAAATTCGTTTCGCGGCAGCCAGCAATCCGGACAATGTTCAACGTTACGGCAAGCAGCTCGCGCGGAATTTTCCACAATCCCAACAGTACCAGCAATTCTTAGCTAATGAATACTGAAGCCTCTCAAGATAGAAGTACTAAAGTGACTGCGGGCGAGCGCCTGCGTCAAGCGCGTGAACAGTTGGGACTTAGCCATCAGACCGTGGCGGAACGCCTGTGCCTGAAGCTTTCAACTATTCGACAAATTGAAGAAGGAAGCACGCCGACCGATTTGGCGCCGACTTTCCTGCGTGGTTATATCCGTTCATACGCAAAACTGGTCCACATTCCTGAAGAGGAACTCAGCGCGTTAATTGGCAAACAGGCGCCAATCAATGTGCCGAAAGTGGCATCAATGCAGGGCGTTTCATTACGCAAGTCTCGCAAAAAACGCGATGGCTGGCTGATGGGCTTCACCTGGCTTGTGGTATTTGTGGTTATCGGCCTGACCGGTGCATGGTGGTGGCAAAACCATCAGGCGCAGCAGGAAGAGATTGCCACGATGGCGGATCAATCTTCTGCACAGCTGAATCAAGATAACGCCGAAGGTCAGTCAATTCCTTTAGGCAATGGTGATGCTTCTTCATCAACCGCTGCGCAAACTGAAGCGCCAGCCGATGCCTCTGGCAACGCTGCTGCTCCTCAGGCGCAAAATTCGGTGCCGCTGAATACTTCGCCTGATACCGCGTCCAACGCGGCCACTGCGCAAAATCAGCCATCCGCTGCGGTATCTACCAGCCAGCCGACGGCTGAGACCCCATCTTCTACCTTGCCAACCGGCGATGCACAGGCCAGCACCACGGCCGATGCCAACGCGGTTAGCATGACCTTCAAGTCAGACTGCTGGTTGCAGATTGACGACGCCACGGGCAAAACATTGTTCAGCGGCATCAAGAAGGGCGGAGAAACATTGAGTCTGAAAGGTACGGCGCCTTATAAACTGAAAATCGGCGCGCCTGGCGCAGTTGATATCCAGTATCAGGGCAAGCCTGTCGATCTAAGTCGTTTTGTAAAATCAAGCCGTGTTGCTCGTCTGACTCTGGCTGCCCAGTAAGTAGGCAGCTTTAAGCTAAGCCCTAAAGATCGGCCATACTCGTTGAGGTTGCAGCATTTGCTGTGACTTCAACTTTTTTTGGTAGGGTAAGACACTGGTAACAATGGAGAAGAGCCTACATGCATAACCAAGCACCCATTACCCGTCGCAAATCAACCCGGATTTACGTCGGCAAGGTGCCTGTCGGTGATGGTGCACCAATCGCGGTGCAATCAATGACCAACACCCGCACCACCGATGTCGCTGCAACCGTCGCTCAGATCAAAGCTCTTGAGCGCGTGGGTGTCGACATTGTTCGTGTTTCCGTACCGACGATGGACGCCGCTGAAGCTTTCAAGCTTATTAAACAGCAGGTGAACGTTCCTCTGGTGGCGGATATTCACTTCGACTACCGTATCGCGCTGCAAGTGGCCGAATACGGCGTTGACTGCCTGCGTATCAATCCGGGCAACATCGGTAATGAATCGCGTATTCGCTCGGTCGTTGACTGTGCGCGCGACAAAAATATTCCTATTCGAATTGGCGTTAACGGCGGCTCGCTGGAAAAAGATCTCCAGGAAAAATATGGCGAACCTACGCCTGAAGCGCTGTTCGAATCTGCTATGCGTCACGTCGATATTCTCGACAGGCTTAACTTCGATCAGTTCAAAGTCAGCGTTAAGGCCTCCGACGTCTTCCTCGCGGTTGAATCTTATCGCCTGTTGGCCAAGCAAATTGTCCAGCCGCTGCATCTCGGCATCACCGAAGCGGGTGGCCTGCGCGCGGGCTCGGTTAAATCGGCCATCGGTCTCGGTTTGCTGCTCTCCGAAGGTATCGGCGATACGCTGCGTATCTCGCTGGCGGCCGATCCGGTTGAAGAAGTGAAGGTTGGCTTTGATATCCTCAAGTCGCTGCGAATTCGCGCGCGCGGAATCAACTTCATCGCCTGCCCAACCTGTTCGCGTCAGGAATTCGACGTCATCGGCACCGTCAATGCGCTTGAAGAGCGCCTTGAAGACATCATTACCCCGATGGATATCTCGATTATCGGCTGCGTGGTGAATGGTCCGGGTGAAGCGCTGGTCTCCACCATGGGTGTTACCGGCGGTCATAACAAGAGCGGTTTTTACGAAGACGGCGTGCGCCAGAGAGAACGATTCGATAACGAATTAATGATCGATCAGCTTGAAGCCAAAATCCGTGCCAAAGCGGCCGTGATGGACAAGAGTAATCGTATCGTTATCAATCATCTCGAAAAGTAACCTACGCTCGCGCCGGATTGGCGGCGCGCCTGCCCTTTGGGCCGAATTAAACTGAACCCGATAGCAAGTGTTGAGGTATCCGCATTGAACCACGGGATGCAAAACACCTATAATCGGGTTCATTTTTATAAAAATGATAGAGAATTGATGTGGCAAAGACTGACGGTGTAAAAAAATTGCAGGCTATCCGCGGCATGAACGATTATCTGCCCGCAGACACTGCACTCTGGCAGCGTATTGAAGGCTCGCTCAAACAGGTTTTAGCAACCTACGGCTACAGCGAAATTCGCATGCCGATTGTAGAGCAGACCCCGTTGTTCAAACGCGCGATCGGTGAAGTCACCGACGTCGTTGAAAAAGAGATGTATACCTTCGAAGACCGCAACGGCGAAAGCATGACGCTGCGTCCAGAAGGCACGGCTGGCTGCGTTCGCGCCGGTATCGAACATGGTCTGCTGTACAATCAGGAACAGCGTTTGTGGTACATCGGCCCGATGTTCCGCTACGAGCGTCCGCAAAAAGGCCGTTATCGCCAATTCAATCAGCTGGGTGTCGAAGTCTTTGGCCTGAATGGCCCCGACGTTGACGCCGAGCTTATCCTGCTGACCGCCCGCTGGTGGCGTGAGCTGGGCATCGCCGAGCACGTCTCGCTCGAGCTGAACTCTATCGGTTCCCTCGAAGCACGCGCCAACTATCGTGATGCGCTGGTCGCCTTCCTTGAACAGCATAAAGAAAGCCTCGACGAAGATTGCAAACGCCGCATGTACAGCAATCCGCTGCGCGTTTTGGACTCCAAAAATCCAGAAGTTCAGGCTTTGCTGAACGACGCACCGGCGCTGGCCGATTACCTCGACGACGAATCGCGCGAACACTTTGCGGGTCTGTGTGAACTTTTAAGCCTTGCAGGTATCCCATATACGGTTAATCAGCGTCTGGTGCGCGGTTTGGATTATTACAATCGCACTGTGTTCGAGTGGGTAACCGCCAGTCTGGGCGCGCAGGGTACCGTGTGTGCCGGCGGTCGTTATGACGGTCTGGTTGAACAACTCGGCGGTCGTGCAACGCCGGCTGTCGGTTTTGCGATGGGTCTCGAGCGTCTGGTGCTGCTGGTTCAGGCCGTTAACCCAGAGTTCAAGGCGCCTGCTACCGTTGATGCCTACGTGATTTCCTCTGCGGGTACGCAGGGCGCGGCAATGTTGCTGGCTGAAAAGTTACGTGACGAGCTGCCTGCGCTGAAAGTGATGACTAACTACGGCGGCGGCAATTTCAAGAAGCAGTTTACGCGTGCCGACAAATGGGGAGCGCGTATCGCTCTGGTTTTAGGTGAGGATGAAGTCGCGGCTCAGCAGGTAGTAGTTAAAAATCTGCAAAGTGGTGAGCAAGAAACGCTGGCGCAAAGCGAATTGGCTGCGCGTCTGGCCTCGATGTTAGGTTAAGGAGAAGGACCACGTGGAAGTCTATACCACTGAAAACGAACAGGTTGATGCCGTCCGCCGCTTCTTTGCCGAAAATGGTAAAGCGCTGGCCGTTGGTGTCGTGCTGGGTATTGCTGCCCTGGGTGGATGGCGTTACTGGCAGACGCATGAAAATACTGCGCTGACAGAGGCTTCGGCTTCTTATCAGCAGGCTAGCAGCGCCTTGACGGACAACAAAGCCGACGGCGTCGCTAAATTAGAGCAGTTTGCGCAGAACAACAGCAACAGCTACGGCGTATTTGCCGCGCTTGAGCTGGCCGATCATTTTGTTCAGGCAAAAGATTTCACCAATGCCGAAAAACAGCTGACTCAGGCAAGCCAACTTTCCAAAGACGACAATCTGGTTTCACTGGTTAACTACCGTCTGGCTCGCGTTCAGCTGCAGGAAAACAAGCTGGACGACGCGCTGAAAACCCTCGACAACGTGAAGGGTGACGGCTGGATGGCGATGCAACAAGAGGTTCGTGGTGACATTCTTCTCGCGAAGGGCGACACCAAGGGAGCCAGGGATGCATACAGTAAAGGCCTTGATTCCAAGCCATCTCAAACGCTGCAAACTATGCTGCGTATGAAATTGAATAATTTATCCAGCTAAGGGGAACCCCGATGCACTTGCGTAAAACACTCTTGGTGGGCGTCGTCTCGGTTGCCCTGCTGAGTGGCTGTTCACTGTTTAGCGGTGAAGAAGACGTGGTTAAAATGTCTCCACTGCCAAAAGTTGAAAATCAGTTCACACCAACCGAAGTGTGGAGCACTTCTGTCGGTGACGGCGTAGGCGACTATTACTCTCACCTGCATCCGGCCTGGAAAGACAACACTATTTATGCCGCCGACCGTTTTGGTATCGTGAAGGCGCTTGATGCCGATAACGGTAAAGAGAAATGGAAAGTCGACCTGTCCGAAAACCCGGGCTTCTTCTCCAGCAACATCTCTGCGCAGCTTTCTGGCGGCGTGACCGTTGATGGTTCAAACCTGTATATCGGCAGCGAAAAAGCCGTGGTTTACTCGTTGAACACCGCTGACGGGACTCAGGCATGGCAGACCAAGGTGGCGGGCGAAGCAATTTCCCGTCCTGTGGTCAGCGACGGTCTGGTCTTGATCCACACCGGTAACGGCATCCTGCAGGCGTTGAATCAGAAAGATGGCACCATTGCATGGAGCGCCAACCTTGATATGCCAACGCTTTCCCTGCGCGGTGAGTCTGCGCCAGCGACAGCCTTTGGTGCCGCGATTGTCGGTGGCGATAACGGCCGCGTCAGCGCAGTGCTGATGAAAGAAGGCCAGATGATTTGGCAGCAGCGTATTTCCGAGCCAAGCGGCGCAACGGAAATCGATCGCCTGAGCGACGTTGATACGACTCCAGTTATTGCTAACGGCGTGATTTACACCATCGCTTATAACGGCAATCTGGTGGCAATGGACCTGCGTTCCGGCCAGATTATGTGGAAACGCGAAGTCGGCTCCGTGAACAACATTCAGGTTGAAGGCGACCGTATTTACCTGGTCGACCAGAATGATCGCGTGATGGCACTGAATACTCAGGGCGGCGTCACTATCTGGACGCAAAGCGAATTGCTTCACCGCAATCTGACTGCGCCGGTGCTGTACAACGGCTTTATCGTGGTCGGCGATGCGGAAGGTTACATGCATTGGTTGAATACCAATGATGGACGCTTTGTTGCCCAGCAGAAAGTTGACTCATCCGGCCTGCTAAGCGCGCCAGTTGTGGCCAGCGACAAACTGGTCATTCAGTCCAAAGATGGTGAAGTTTACGCCTTCAAAAGGTAATACTTTAGGTTATATCCCCAATTCATTTAAGATACGGGTATAATAGCTCCGCCATTAAACGGCTCCTGAATTGCTCAGGGGCCGTTTCGTATTCTAAAAACAGCAAGAATGGTTATCCTTTTCTGTTGTAAGAAATTGAATTTTAATGATTTGCATTACAGCGATGGGTTGTCTGCACCTTCGGGTCATGAGCAATTTGTTGGTTGTAAAAAAATGAGGCTCCAAAAATGATACCTGTCGTCGCGCTAGTTGGGCGCCCGAATGTGGGTAAATCCACCTTATTTAACCGTTTGACCAAGACGCGTGATGCGTTGGTGGCGGATTTCCCCGGGCTAACGCGTGACCGCAAGTATGGTCGTGCCGAGATCGAGGGTAACGAATTTATTATCGTTGATACCGGTGGTATCGACGGTACCGAAGACGGCGTTGAAACCCGCATGGCGGGTCAGTCGTTGCTGGCTATCGAAGAAGCAGACATCGTGCTGTTCATGGTCGATGCTCGCGCGGGCGTGATGCCTGCCGATCAGGGCATTGCTCAGCACTTGCGTAGCCGTCAGAAAGCGACCTTCCTGGTTGCCAACAAAACCGACGGTCTTGACGCAGACAGCGCGACCGCCGATTTCTACTCGCTGGGTCTTGGCGAGGTGTACGCTATCGCGGCATCCCACGGCCGTGGCGTGACGCAACTTATCGAACACGTGCTGGTGCCTTTCGTCGGTGAAAAACCGGAAGAAGTCGAGCTGACCGAAGAAGAGGCCAACGCGGCCTATTGGGCAGAGCAACTGGGCGACGAAGACGCCATTCCTGAAGACGTTGAAGACGATTTCGACCCAACCACTTTGCCTATCAAACTGGCCATCGTGGGTCGCCCTAACGTGGGTAAATCGACCTTAACCAACCGTATTCTCGGCGAAGACCGCGTGGTCGTTTACGACATGCCGGGCACCACCCGTGACAGCATTTACATCCCGATGGTCCGTGACGAGCGCGAATACGTGCTGATCGACACCGCCGGTGTACGTAAGCGCGGAAAAGTGACTGAAACCGTCGAGAAGTTCTCGGTAATCAAAACGTTGCAGGCTATCGAAGATGCCAACGTGGTGATGCTGGTGATCGACGCCCGTGAAGGGATTTCAGATCAGGACCTCTCGCTGCTAGGCTTTATCCTCAACAGCGGCCGTTCGCTGGTGATCGTGGTGAACAAGTGGGACGGCATGTCTCAAGAGCAGCGCGATCAGGTGAAAGACAGCCTTGATATGCGTCTTGGCTTTATCGACTTCGCCCGCATTCACTTCATCTCTGCGCTTCATGGCAGCGGTGTAGGTAACCTGTTCGAATCAGTTAACGAAGCCTATAACTGCGCAACGAAACGTGTGGGCACCTCGCTGCTGACCCGTATCATGCAAATGGCCGCTGACGATCACCAGCCGCCACTGGTTAATGGCCGTCGTGTGAAGCTGAAATATGCACACGCAGGGGGTTATAACCCACCGATCGTGGTTATCCACGGTAATCAGGTTAAAGATCTGGCCGACTCCTATAAGCGTTATCTGATGAACTATTTCCGTCGTTCATTAGAAATTATGGGTACGCCAATCCGCATTCAATTCAAAGAGGGTGAGAACCCGTTTGAAGGCAAGCGTAACCCGTTAACGCCAAACCAGATGCGTAAACGTAAACGCCTGATGTCGCACCTGAAGAAGAAGTAAATTCAAAAACATTAACGCGTCGCTTTCACATAAATCGGCGCCTTAAAATAAAGCTGCATCCCGCATTTCGGCCTCTGGTCTGAACCTGCGCGATGCAGTTTTTTTTTGCCTTTTCACCTCTTACTCCAGCACGTTTACTCATTATTGGTTAATTATTCTTCACTTGGCCCGAGTTAAGTAACAATACAGGTTATAGGGACTATAATTTTTGGGTTACTCGTTTTTAATGATCCATTTGAGGAGTGTCGTGAATGTCAGATAATAATGAAAACGTACAGGGCAAGAAGCACGTTTCAGAACATAAGACAGATTCTGTAAAACCGCATTTGGACGATACGTCACCTCCAGGTGCACCGCTTAAACCTCAAAACGAGGTGAGCCCGCCCGGCGCAGAGCCTACCGCGCCCGGCTCGGATAAAAATCCGTCGGTCACCAATGACAAGCTGGAACAGTTAGAACCTTACCGCGATTATCCGGAAAATCAGGCGCTGCGCACCGATCAGGGCATTCGTATTTCCGATAACCAGAATTCCCTGAAAGCAGGCGTTCGCGGCTCCACGCTGCTCGAAGACTTTATTCTGCGTGAAAAAATTACCCATTTTGACCACGAGCGTATCCCTGAAAGGGTAGTACATGCGCGCGGCGCGGCGGCTCACGGCTATTTCCAAGCTTATCAGTCGCTTGAAACCTTGACCAAGGCGGGTTTTCTGGTTGATCCAAGCCTGAAGACGCCCGTTTTCGTGCGCTTTTCGACGGTGCAGGGTTCACGCGGTTCTGCTGACTCGGTCAGAGATATTCGCGGATTCGCCACCAAGTTTTATACCCAGGAAGGCAATTTCGACCTCGTGGGCAACAACACGCCGGTGTTCTTCATTCAGGATGCGATCAAATTCCCCGATTTCGTCCACGCGGTAAAACCCGAGCCGCACAATGAAATCCCTCAGGGGCAGAGCGCGCACGATACCTTCTGGGACTATGTTTCGCTGCAACCCGAAACGCTGCACAACGTGATGTGGGCGATGTCCGATCGCGGTATTCCGCGCAGTTATCGCATGATGGAAGGTTTTGGCATCCACAGTTATAAAATGATTAACGCCGAAGGCAAGAGCCACTTTGTGCGCTTCCACTGGAAACCAACCTGCGGCGCGGCGTCATTAATTTGGGACGAAGCGCAGGCGCTGACCGGCCGTGATCCCGATTTCCATCGTCGCGAACTGTGGGAATCGATTGAAGCAGGCGATTACCCAGAGTACGAGTTGGGCCTGCAAATCATTCCCGAAGAAGACGAAGAGAAATTTGATTTCGATATTCTGGACGCCACGAAGCTGATCCCCGAGTCGCTGGTGCCGGTGCAAATCGTCGGTAAAATGGTGTTGGATCGCAATCCGGACAACTATTTCAGCGAGACGGAGCAGGTCGCTTTCTGTCCGGGCAATATCGTGCCAGGGCTGGATTTCTCTGACGATCCGCTGCTGCAAGGCCGCCTGTTCTCCTATCTGGACACGCAAATCAGCCGTCTTGGCGGGCCGAATTTCCATGAAATCCCGATTAACAAACCGGTTTGCCCGTTCCACAACCATCAGCGCGACGGCATGCATCGCATGAGCATTTCTGGCGCGCCAAACTATGAGCCAAACTCGCTGAACAATAACTGGCCGCGTGAAACGCCACCGGCGGCGGCCAACGGCGGATTTGCGACTCAGCCACAGGCGTTAAGCGGCGAGAAAATTCGTCGTCGCAGCGAAACCTTTGCCGACTATTATTCGCATCCACGCCTATTCTGGCAGAGTCAGACGGCGACGGAGCAGGCGCACATCGTGGGAGCGTTTAGCTTCGAATTAGGCAAAGTGGTGCGCCCGTGGATCCGCGAACGCACGGTCGACCAGCTTACCTATATCGATAAAGAGTTAGCCAGCAAAGTGGCGAAAAATCTGGGCATCGAGCTGACTCAGGAACAGCTGGCGCATCCGGTTCCCGATGCGGTTAGCGGTCTCGACAGTGACGAGGCGCTGAGCCTGTACGCCAATAAAATCCATCCGGTGAAATCACGTCAGGTCGCGCTGCTGGTGGCCGATGGCGTGTGTGGCGATTCAGTAGAGAAAATTGTCACCGAGCTCAATGCGTTAGGCGTGCATACCAAGCTTTTTGCGCCGCACCTTGGCAATGTTAAAACCTTGCAGGGCAACGCGCTGAAAGTTGATGGCACCATCGAAGGCAATCCGTCGGTGACCGTCGATGCGGTTATCGTGCCAACCGGCGCCGACAGTATTGCCGTGCTGAAGAAAAACGGCAACGCTAAAAACTATCTGCTGCAGGCGTTTAAACACCTGAAAGCAATAGGTTTACAGGGCGACGCGTTGGAACTTTATCAGTCTCTGCCGCTGCCAACGCCGGATGAAGGCGTGCTGGTCGAAGACGACGCGAACCTGTTGACCGACAACTTTGTCGAAGCGTTGAAGAAACACCGCGTCTGGTCACGAGAGGCCGCCGCGCAGGAAGTGCCTGCTTAATTGTCTGCTTAAGTTAAGAAGGTAAACAGGTAAACAGTAAAAAGCCCTCGGTGATTAACTCATCAGAGGGCTTTTTTATTGGCGTTTTTATAAGTGTCGGGGAAGAGGAGGATCAGGCCTTTCGGCGCGTTTTAGGTTTACTTTCCCACGGCGTGATCTGCACCACCTCACTTTCAACCCAGCCGTTGGCAAGGCGCGTTTTGAGACGATCGCCTTCTGTAAGCTGCTGGGTATTTTTCAGCAATTCACCTTTCGGCGTGGTGGTCACGCTATAACCACGCGCCAGCGTTGCCAGCGGACTTACCGCCTCAAGCTGGGTACAGGCCGTGCCGAAACGCTGACGACTCTCGCCAAGCCGGGCTGACATCGCCTGCTGCAACCGGTATTGCAGTTTTTGCACCCGCTGCTGCATCTGATGAACCCGACGCTGCGGCTGATGCTGGCTCAGGCGATGTTGCAGGCTCTGCGTGCGGCGCAACAGGCGTCGCAAATGATTTTGCATTGCTTCGTCAAGACGACTGCGCAGCTTGAAAAGCGCGGTTTGCTGACGCGCGAGACGTAAATGCGGATGCTGCTGCTGAAGCCGATGGTTTAATCGGGTGAAACGTTGCGCCATCTGCGCCAGATAATAGTCCATCGCCATTTCCAGCCGCTGCTGCTGCGACTGAATCTGGCGCAGCAATTCAAGCTGGTTGCGGCTGATCAATTCAGCGGCGGCGGACGGCGTTGGCGCGCGTAAATCGGCAACAAAATCGGCAATCGTGACGTCGGTTTCATGGCCGACGGCGCTGACGATAGGCAGATGGCTGGCGAAAATCGCCCGCGCTACGCGTTCATCGTTAAAACTCGATAAATCTTCCAGCGAACCGCCGCCGCGCCCGACAATCAGCACGTCACACTCTTTTCGCTGGTTGGCCAAGGTAATCGCGCGAACAATTTGCGACGGCGCATCAACGCCCTGAACCGCCGTCGGATAAATCACCACCGGCAGGGAAGGGTCGCGGCGCTTGAGCACCTGTAAAATATCGTGCAAAGCCGCGCCGCTGGCAGAGGTAATCACGCCAACACATTTGGCGGGCGCAGGCAGCGGCTGCTTGTGTTCGGCATCAAACAACCCTTCCGCCGACAGCATTTGCTTGAGCATCTCAAACTGCTGTTGCAACAGGCCGTCGCCCGCAGGCTGCATGCTTTCGGCTATCAGCTGATAGTCACCGCGCGGCTCATACAAGGTAACGGAAGCGCGCACCAGAACCTGCTGACCGTTTTGCGGACGGAAAGTGGTGCGACGATTACTGTTGCGGAACATCGCGCATTTGACCTGCGAACGGGCATCTTTGAGCGTGAAATACCAGTGGCCGGAAGAGGGTTGCGAGAAGTTGGAGATTTCGCCGGAGAGCCAGATCTGACCCATCTCGTTTTCCAGCATTTCGCGCACCGTCTGATTTAGGCGGCTGACAGTAAAAATTGGGGGCGAAGAAGGTAGCGGCATGTGACCCGGATCGAATTTAAAAACAGAGGGTTAATCAATCGATACTACAGGCAGATTCGAGGTAATCAAGAAGTTTTTATCAGAAATGTGAAATAGTACTAGAGCAAACGATTAAGTGCCTGTATACTCTCGCTGCAATATTTTATCTTTTCTCCGCATACCATCTTGGTGAGATATTGCCCATGCTACGTTTAAAGAAAGAAGCTCTAACGTTTGACGACGTCCTCCTTGTACCAGCTCATTCCACAGTGCTGCCGAATACTGCCGATTTGGGCACGCAGCTGACCGCTAAAATCCGTCTGAACATTCCTATGCTCTCTGCAGCCATGGATACCGTTACCGAAGCGAACCTGGCTATTGCCCTGGCGCAAGAAGGCGGGATGGGTTTCATCCATAAAAACATGTCTATCGAACGTCAGGCTGAAGAAGTCCGTCGCGTGAAAAAACATGAGAGCGGCGTTGTTGCCGATCCTAAAACCGTGACGCCTTCTACCACCCTGCGTCAGGTTAAAGAACTCACCGAAATCAACGGCTTTGCCGGTTATCCTGTCGTGACTGAAGCGAACGAGCTGGTCGGTATCATTACCGGTCGTGACGTGCGTTTTGTTACCGATCTGGAGCAGCCTGTTACCGCAGTAATGACCCCGAAAGAGCGTCTGGTTACTGTGAAAGAAGGCGAAGCGCGCGAAGTTGTCCTGCAGAAAATGCACGAAAAACGCGTTGAAAAGGCGCTGGTTGTTGATAGCCAGTTCCACCTGATCGGTATGATCACCGTTAAAGATTTCCAGAAAGCAGAGCGTAAACCTAACGCCTGTAAAGACGAAAACGGTAGCCTGCGTGTCGGCGCTGCGGTTGGCGCGGGTGCGGGTAACGAAGAGCGTATCGATGCGCTGGTCGCGGCCGGCGTTGACGTGCTGCTGATTGACTCCTCACACGGCCACTCAGAAGGCGTTCTCGGACGTATTCGTGCTACCCGTCAAAAATACCCTGACCTGCAAATCATCGGCGGCAACGTTGCTACCGGCGAAGGCGCGAAAGCGTTGGCAGACGCAGGCGTGAGCGCGGTTAAAGTCGGTATCGGCCCGGGTTCAATCTGTACCACGCGTATGGTTACCGGCGTTGGCGTACCACAGATCACCGCTGTTTCCGACGCGGTTGAAGCTCTCGAAGGCACCGGTATTCCGGTCATCGCTGACGGCGGGATTCGTTTCTCCGGCGACATCGCCAAAGCCATCGCCGCGGGCGCAAGCTGCGTGATGGTTGGCGGCATGCTGGCAGGTACCGAAGAGTCTCCGGGCGAAATCGAACTGTATCAAGGTCGTGCATTCAAATCTTACCGCGGCATGGGTTCACTGGGCGCGATGTCCAAAGGCTCTTCAGACCGTTACTTCCAGAGCGATAACGCCGCCGACAAACTGGTACCGGAAGGTATCGAAGGTCGCGTTGCCTATAAAGGCCGCCTGAAAGAGATCGTGCATCAGCAGATGGGCGGCCTGCGTTCGTGTATGGGTCTGACCGGCTGTGCTACTATCCAGGATCTTCGCACCAAGGCTGAATTTGTTCGCATCAGCGGTGCCGGTATTCAGGAAAGTCACGTCCACGACGTCACTATTACCAAAGAGTCGCCAAACTATCGCATGGGTTCTTAATATTTTTCGGAGTTGCTGCGCGTCGGTGATACTGCGTTGAAACCGGACTTAAAATGCTCATTTACTCATGTAAACTGCGCTTTTGCGTCCGATTCCGCCTTGTCTCACCTTAGCTCGCTGACTCCTTAATCGAGTTGATTAGATCGAGTTGATTAGATCGAGTTGATTGATTGAATCGAGTTGATTGATTAGATCGAGTTGATTAATCGATTGAATCGAGCCTGTGTTAAACCCGGTTTAGGCCGGGTTATCAGTTTCTTAGTTACTTTCTTTAAAACTTTAACGCTCTGGAAAATCACCCGCATGAGTGAAAATATTCATAAGCATCGCATTCTTATCCTTGATTTCGGTTCCCAGTATACTCAGCTGGTAGCACGTCGCGTTCGTGAACTCGGTGTGTATTGCGAACTCTGGGCTTGGGATGTGACCGAAGCTCAAATCCGTGAATTCAATCCGAACGGCATCATCCTGTCTGGCGGCCCGGAAAGCACCACCGAACATAACAGCCCACGCGCACCGCAGTATGTGTTCGAAGCCGGCGTGCCTGTTCTGGGCGTGTGCTACGGCATGCAGACCATGGCAATGCAGTTGGGGGGTCACGTTGAAGGCTCAAACGAGCGTGAATTTGGCTATGCACAGGTTGAAGTGCAGACCAACAGCGCGCTGGTTCGCGACATTGAAGACGCACTGAGCGCCAACAATAAGCCGCTGCTTGACGTGTGGATGAGCCATGGCGATAAAGTCACTGCCATTCCTGCCGACTTTGTTACCGTTGCCAGCACGGAAAGCTGCCCGTTTGCCATTATGGCCAACGAAGAAAAACGCTTCTACGGCGTACAGTTCCACCCGGAAGTGACGCACACCCGTCAGGGCCTGCGCATGCTGGAACGCTTCATCATTGATATCTGTGAATGTGAAGCGCTGTGGACTCCGGCTAAAATCATCGAAGATGCGATTGAGCGTCTGAAAGTGCAGATTGGCGACGATCACGTGATCCTCGGCCTGTCTGGCGGCGTTGACTCGTCTGTCACCGCGATGCTGCTGCACCGCGCCATTGGCGATCGTCTGACCTGCGTGTTCGTCGATAACGGCCTGCTGCGTTTGAACGAAGCCGATCAGGTACTGGAAATGTTCGGTGACCGTTTTGGTCTGAACATTGTTCACGTTGCCGCTGAAAATCGCTTCCTGACCGCGCTGGCGGGCGAAAACGATCCAGAAGCCAAGCGTAAAATCATTGGCCGCGTATTTGTTGAAGTCTTTGATGAAGAAGCCTGCAAGCAAGACGCCGTGAAATGGTTGGCGCAGGGTACAATCTACCCAGACGTAATCGAATCAGCCGCTTCTGCGACCGGTAAAGCACACGTTATTAAATCTCACCACAACGTGGGCGGCCTGCCGAAAGAGATGAAGCTGGGTCTGGTCGAGCCGCTGAAAGAGCTGTTCAAAGACGAAGTGCGTAAAATCGGTCTGGAACTGGGCCTGCCGTACGACATGCTTTACCGTCACCCGTTCCCGGGTCCAGGTTTGGGCGTGCGCGTGCTGGGCGAAGTGAAGAAAGAGTACTGCGACCTGCTGCGTCGCGCCGATGCTATCTTCATCGAAGAGCTGCACAAAGCCGATCTTTACAACAAAGTCAGCCAGGCGTTCACCGTCTTCCTGCCGGTTCGTTCGGTAGGCGTGATGGGCGATGGCCGTAAATACGACTGGGTTGTTTCACTGCGCGCAGTGGAAACCATCGACTTTATGACCGCACATTGGGCACACCTGCCATACGATTTCCTTGGCCGCTGCTCAAACCGCATCATCAACGAAGTCGACGGCATTTCCCGCGTTGTTTACGATATCTCGGGCAAACCGCCTGCGACTATCGAGTGGGAATAATTTCGCGAGTAGTTAATGGCTTATGCCGCTAACAAATCAGGCCCTCTGTGAAAACAGGGGGCTTTTTTTCTACTCGAAATTGATAAATTAAACATCATGTGATTGACCGGGATAACATTGATTAAGAGTCATTGAGGTGTGAATTATTGTGCTTTGGTGTTCATGGTTAACAGATTTATGTGAATTATATTTTCAAGCTTATTATTTTAATTTATTGAAAAACATAAAAATAATATAACTACCCCTTCGTTTCCCTTCCACGCACTCTGTGATCTCTCCCCTATAAATGTGAATTATCGTTAAATATAATGTGAAGCATGCTTTTCATCCTGTTAGGGTGCGTGTACACCCCACCATTTTTTAACGATGAGAACGCTATGTTACCGACCGAAAGGCGCGACTATATTTTTCGCTATGTCCATGAGAAGCAGGTCGCGGCTATCAACGATCTTGCCCGACTGATGAGTGTTTCTCACATGACGATTCGTCGTGACGTCGAGGAGCTGGAGAAAGAGGGCAAGATAACGCGCGTTAGCGGCGGAGTGCGGCTGAGTGAGGCCTTGCGGCAGGAGCTTACCTATCAGGATAAAGCCCAGCTGCACCACGGTCGTAAAATGGCGTTGGGTCGGTACGCCGCGCGTTGTGTAGAAGATGGGCTGGTGGTTTATCTCGATGCCGGAACCACCACCTTTGAAATTGCCCGCTGTTTGGCCGCCAATTTTAATCTCACCGTGATCACTAACGATTTTTCCATCTCGCAATACCTGATGGATAAACCCCAGATCAGCCTGTTTCACGTCGGGGGCGAGGTCGATAAACGCAACTATTCGACGGTGGGCATCTGTGCGGCGGCATTTTTGAAATCGTTAAACATAGACGTCGCCTTTATCAGCAGCAGCTCGTGGGATTTACGCCACGGCGTCTCGACGCCTTATGAAGGCAAAGCCATCGTCAAACAGGCCGTACTCAGCGTGGCAAGGCGCAATATTTTAATCAGCGACAGCAGTAAATACGGGAAATATGGGAAATACAAAATCTTCCCGCTCGCTGATTTGCAGGAGATTATCACCGACTCGTTATTGCCTGATGAAGACAGGAGCGCCATTCGCGACCGGTCCATCAAGCTGCATATTGTCGATGTTTAACAACATTCACATCAATCTCGGGAGCATTCATGTCAGCAGAAAGCAGTATTCGTGAAGAGATTTGCGAAACGGGCGCCAGCCTGTTTGCGCGAGGATATATCGTGGGCAGCGCGGGCAATATCAGCGCCAAACTTGACGACGGCTGGTTGATTACGCCGACTGACGCCTGTTTAGGGCGTCTCGATCCGGCCGCTATCGCCAAGGTAAGCCTCAGCGGCGAGTGGCTGTCGGGCGATAAGCCTTCCAAAACGTTGCTGCTTCATCGACAGGTTTACGACAATAATCCAGGCGTGGGCGCCGTTTTACATACGCATTCTACGGCGTTGGTGGCGCTAACGTTGGCGGGCGTGTGGAGTCAGGAGACGATTCTGCCGCCGATTACCCCTTATCAGGTGATGAAAGTCGGCAAAATTCCGTTGATTAACTATTGTCGACCGGGCGCGCCGGAAGTCGCCGAGCAGGTCGCGGCGCTGGCAAATCGGGTGCGCGGCGTCATGCTTGAAAGGCTAGGGCCGGTCGTGTGGGAGAGCTCGGTTTCAAAAGCCAGTTTTGCGCTCGAAGAGTTGGAAGAGACGGCGCGGCTGTGGGGATTATTATCTGAAAAGCCTGCGCCGCTGTCGCAAGAAAGTCTCGACGAGCTGGCGCAGGTGTTTGGCACGCGCTGGTAGCCGATAAAGTAAAAATCAGGTTTTACTCAGACTTTACTCAGACTTTACTCAGGTTTCACTCAGGTTGAGCTCAGATCTCAGTCAGCCTGAAAACCTGATTTCAGGCTATTTTTTACGCGTCACCTTAAAGTGAAACAGATAGTACTCGCCTTTGGGGCTTTCACCCGAGGCGATAATTTCCCAGCCGCGATGCTGGTAAAAGGCGATAGATTTTTCATTTTTGGTCAAGCATTTCAGGGCGCCGGTGCGGGTAAAGTTTTGCTCCACCACGCCAATTAAATGACTTCCCACGCCCTGACCCTGAAATTCTGGGTCAATAAATAAGTTGTGCAGAAAGTTCTCGTGCAGCTCAATCGACGCAAAACCTACTATTTTCCCGTCACGTTCGGCCACAATAATCTTTTCTCCGATGACCGCGCGATCAAAATCTTCCAGTTTCCACTCGCTGCTGTCGAGCCAAGTCCAGGCGGCTTTCCGAGACGCCAAATAAAGGGTACGTAAAAAAGGCCGGTCGGCTTCCTGATAAGGGCGGATCTGAATAGGCAACGTGAGCTCCTTGCAACAATAATGCGCTCGGCAAAAATCAGCATGTTCAGTATGTAGGGTAACGCGTTTTTGCTAAAAGTTTAACGAGCGGGTGAGGAAGTTTGCGCGCCAGCAAAATCGGTCAAGCAACTTCCGGCCGGCAGAGCATCATAATTTTATGCTCAGTCACAAGATTTATAATATTTTACCAACTCAGAGCGGTTCAATAGGCTGGGTCCCACGAGGCGGTGAGTTTTTTCTCAATTCCGCCATTCATAGGACGCAGACATGACAGAGCAAGTAACAATAATCGATACGCTGGTAGTGGGAGCCGGGCAGGCGGGCGTTGCCATGAGCGAACACTTGACCACGCTGGGCATTCCTCATCTGGTGCTTGAAAAAAATCGCATCGCCGAAGCGTGGATTACCGGCCGCTGGGATTCGTTGGTCGCCAACGGTCCGGCGTGGCACGACCGTTTTCCTGGCATGGAATTTAAACACGTCGGCCCGGACGGCTTTGTGCCAAAAGATCAGGTCGCCGAATATTTTACCGATTACGCACAAAAATATGACGCGCCGATCCGCACAGGCGTTGAAGTATTGCGGGTGACGCGCAACGAAGGCCGCCCGGGTTTTCGTATCGAAACCTCTGAAGGTCTGATTGAAGCCCATCGAATTGTCGCCTCGACCGGCCCGTTCCAGCGTCCGGTTATCCCGGCCATTGCGCCAAACGATGAGGCGGTATTGCAGATCCACTCCGCGCAGTACCGAAATCCGCA
Source organism: Rouxiella sp. T17 (assembly GCF_036663475.1). Taxonomy (NCBI): domain Bacteria; kingdom Pseudomonadati; phylum Pseudomonadota; class Gammaproteobacteria; order Enterobacterales; family Yersiniaceae; genus Rouxiella; species Rouxiella sp. T17. The sequence continues at coordinate 72,727 of NZ_JAWUEA010000030.1, forward strand.
GCAGTTGCCAGAAGGCGGCGTGCTGGTGGTCGGCGCAGGTTCGTCGGGCGTGCAAATTGCCGATGAACTGCAACGCGCGGGCAAAAAAGTCTATCTTTCTGTCGGACCTCACGATCGTCCGCCGCGCGCGTACCGTAATCGAGATTTCTGCTGGTGGCTTGGCGTGTTGGGTCTCTGGGACGCGGCGGCCAGCCAGCCGGGCAAAGAGCACGTAACCATTGCCGTGAGCGGGGCGCGGGGCGGTCATACCGTCGATTTCCGTCGTTTGGCGAAGCAGGGCGTAAATCTGGTCGGCCTGACCCAAGATTTCACCGATGGCGTGGTGACCTTCCAGCCCGATCTGACTGATAACGTTAATCGCGGCGATGAAAACTATCTTTCATTGCTCGATGCCGCCGACGCCTACGTCGCGCGCAACGGTTTATCGCTACCCGAAGAGCCGGAAGCGCGTCATTTCTTGCCGGATCCTGAGTGCATGACCCACCCCACGCTGGCGCTGAATTTTGCCGACGCGGGCATCACCTCGATTATCTGGGCCACGGGTTACGTCGCAGATTACAGCTGGTTGCAGGTTGCGGCCTTCGACGAAAAGGGCAAGCCTCGCCACCAGCGCGGCGTTTCCAGCGAGTCGGGCGTTTATTTCCTCGGCCTGCCGTGGTTGTCGCGTCGCGGCTCAACCTTTATCTGGGGCGTGTGGCACGACGCAAAATACATCGCCGATCACATCGCTACGCAACGCCAATACGGTGCCTATCGCGAAGCCGATCCGCGCCAGAGTGAAATCTAACCCGCTTTTTCGACGAGGATTTACCCGATGCCGACGCATACCCGTATTCGCATGTTTAATACCAAAGAGACTTACCCGAATCAGACGCTGGACAATGACCTGTGTCAGGCCGTGCGTGCTGGAAATACCGTTTACGTTCGGGGTCAGGTCGGGACCGATTTTGAGGGGAATCTGGTTGGGCTCGGCGACCCGCGCGCGCAGGCTGAACAGGCGATGAAAAATGCCAAACAGCTGCTGCTCGAGGCGGGCAGTGATCTGTCACACATCGTCAAAACCACCACCTATATTATCGATCCGCGTTACCGCGAGCCGGTTTATCAGGAAGTCGGAAAATGGCTGAAAGGCGTGTTTCCAATTTCGACCGGCATTGTGGTTTCGGCGTTGGCGCAGCCGCAGTGGCTGATGGAAATCGATATTATTGCCGTGATCCCGGATGACTATGTTGCTGATTCTAATAATGATTTATTAAGCAATTCTGCTGCGAAGGAGCGCGTATGACCTTTTCCATCGCCGCCCGCTGTGCAGAAACGGGACAGCTTGGCATTGCGCTGAGTTCATCGAGCATCGCCGTGGGCGCGCGCTGCCCGTGGTTGTTGCCGGGCGTTGGCGCGGTTTCCAGCCAGAATATTACTCTGCCCGCGCTCGGCCAAACGATTTTAGCCGCGCTGAATAATGGCAACGACCCGCAAAGCGCCTTGCAACAGGCCTTGGCGGGCAACGTCTTCAGCGAATACCGTCAGGTCTCGGTGATTAATCTTCTGGGTGAAAGCGCCGTGTTCAGCGGTGAGAAAACGCTGGGCATTTATCATACCGTGCAGGGCGAAGGCTGCGTCGCCGCCGGTAATATGCTGGCGGATCAATCGGTTATTACTGCAATGGTCAGTGCCTTTGAAAACACGTCGGGTTCTTTAGCCCAACGTTTGATGGCGGCGATGCAGGCGGCAATGGTCAAAGGTGGCGAAGCGGGACCCGTACATTCAGCGGCGCTGAAAATCGTTGGCGATCACAGCTGGCCAATCGTCGATTTACGCGTCGATTGGAGTGAAAATAATCCCATCGACGAGCTAAACGCGCTGTGGCTGGCCTATGAGCCACAGATGGAGGCTTACATCACTCGCGCACTCGACCCACGCGATGCGCCAAGTTATGGCGTGCCGGGCGATGAGTAAAGGAGTGCGCGAGCTGCTGGAAAAACTGCTGGCCTTTGATACCACCAGCCGCGAATCCAATTTGGCATTGATTGATTTTATTCGCCGACACTTGACGGAGTTAGGGATCGAAAGCCAGCTCTTTCATGATGATAGCGGCAGAAAAGCCAACCTTTATGCACGCTTTGGGCCAGTGGGTAACGGCGGCGTCATGCTTTCCGGACATACCGACGTGGTACCCGTCGACGGCCAGCGGTGGACGTTTCCCCCCTTTGAATTAACTGAGCATGATGGGCGTTACTACGGTCGTGGCAGTGCCGACATGAAAGGCTTTATCGCCTGCGTGCTGGCCGCCGTGCCCGATTTCTTGGCCCAGCCGCTGCGGATGCCGCTGCATTTGGCGTTCTCTTATGATGAAGAGGTCGGCTGCCTTGGCGTGCGGAGTGTAGTCGATTTTCTCAAGGCTTCGCCTGAAAAACCTGCGCTGTGTATCATTGGCGAGCCTACGGAAATGCGGCCAGTTTATGGTCATAAAGGCAAGCTGGCGATGCGCTGTCAGGTGCAGGGTCACGCCTGTCACTCCGCCTATGCGCCACGCGGCGTCAATGCTATCGAATACGCCGCGCGGCTAATTAACAAGCTTTCTGCGCTGGGAGAGGTGCTGGCGGAAAAGCAGGATGCCCGTTTTGATCCGCCCTACAGCACGCTGCAAGTGGGCACGATTCACGGCGGTGCTGCGTTAAATATCGTGCCGCAGGATTGCCAGTTTGATTTTGAAATTCGCCACTTGCCTGAGGAGCAGGTCGATTCGGTGATAACCGAATTACAGCGCTATGCCGACGACTATTTATTGCCGCACATGAAACAGCGCGCCGAAAGTAGCGCCATCACTTTTACTCCGCTTAGTCGCTATCCGGGTTTGCTGACCGATCCGCAGTCTGAATTTGCGGGCTGGTTGGCAGAGTGGTGTGGCAGTAATGAATTTTCAACCGTGGCTTTTGGAACGGAAGGCGGTTTGTTTGATGAAGCGGGCGTCGCGACGCTGGTGTGTGGACCTGGCAGCATGGATCAGGGGCATAAAGCGGATGAGTTTGTTAGTTGCGATCAGTTGCAACGTTGTCAGTTAATGCTGGAAAACCTGCGCCTGTGGATGAAAGCTTAATACAGATGCCGATTATTTGCAGACAGCTTATCCGTTCCTTGTTATGAAGGCTTAGTCCCCGTCACGAAAAAATAGCAAAAATTATCCTTTCACATAAAAGGGGTTTTTACTGGGCGATAATAGTGCGCAGCCCCTTTTATTCAATTTGTGATGATGATCACCCTCAATATATTCATGAAATTTCTTTCTCGTCGCGAAATAAACGCTTTTTTGCTATGTCATTAATTTATCTAATAAAGAGAAGTGGCGACTATACCTTGTCTTGAATATGCCTGCCATACTTAACGATTCAGCATGAGTTAAGTCTCATATTAAGTATGAAATTTTTGTGATGTATAAGCTAATTTAAAACATTAAGAAATGAATAGTTTCTTGACGAAACTTTATTTTGTCAATTTTCCTCTCTTCTCTTAATGTTCTACAAAAAGGCCTTTTTCAAGACGGAAATAGTTCTCACGCAGCAAGGTGCTAATTTTTTATCGAGGTAAATCAGCTTGTTAATTCTATTTAAATTTACCAGCTAAAAAGGTAAGAACGTTTTTTCTGAAGATTTTCTGGCGTTTGCCGCCACGAAGAAAACATTCCCTTCTGCTTTGATTGGTTTAGGCGATTGATTTGTGGTTTATGGATTGACGTTGCCTATTTTTCAAAGTGTAAATTATGCGTTAGTGTGTCTTGCAAAGTGTAAGTTATAAGTTAGCCTTAAGTTAATTTGTTAAGTGATACCGCCGTTTTTAATGATTTCATGAGTAGATTACTTGATGAGTGAATGGTCACTCAAAGTAACAAATCGACTGAAACTTACGGCTTCGTCAGCTTCCTACTGATGATGTTGGCATTTATTCCTCCACCAGATTGAAAAAATTATTCAGCTATAAAAAGGGTTTTCCCTTTATGACGTGATACTCCGTTGCAATGACAACAAATAATAACAGCGGGTTATTAACTTGGCGGCTTAAAAGATTCAATACGGTTTCATCATTATTTTCCTGAGACCGTTCAAGAGATGGAGTGAATAATCTACGGGATTATTCGCTATTAAAAACCGGAATCTACGGATGCCGGGCGTTTTTATGGATGTCAATATCTACGCGGGAAAACGATAATATGAATAATATCTCTGTCACGCCAAAGGGTGGAACAATTGCTTCCGAACTTAGCGGCAACCAAGTTAATCTGACCGCTCCTAGTTTAGTAAAACTTAATCTTAATCAATCAGATATTAAGACTTTCACACGCAACGGTAATGATTTAGTCGTCACCACAAAGAGTAGCGAAACACTGGTTATTCATAACTTTTACGGCCCGAATGGCGAAAGCGATTTAGTATTGCAAGACAGTCAAGGCGCACTGTGGTGGGTAGAAGATCCCGGTACAGAAGGCTTCCATTACGTCTCTATTGATAGCACCGACGCACTGTTGGCTGAAGATGGCCTAAGCGACAACGCAATTATCGGTCTTGCCGCAGGTGCCGCACTTTTAGGCGGAGCGGCCGCGATTATTGGTAGTTCCAACGGCGGCGGCGGCTCTGACGACGACAATAATAATAACGGCGGTGGGGATAACAACGGCGGCGGAGATAACGGCGGCGGTAACAATGGCGGTGGTAATAACGGCGGCGGCGACAACGGCGGTGGTAATAACGGCGGCGGCGACAACGGCGGTGGTGATAACGGCGGCGGCGACAATGGCGGTGGTGATAACGGCGGCGGTGACAATGGCGGCGGTGACAATGGCGGTGGTGATAACGGCGGCGGCGGCGATGATACGACCCCTCCGGCTCCTGTCGCAAACCTGCTGATTACCGATGATGTCGGTGCCGTGCAGGGCGCTATCGTTACGGGCACCACCACTGACGACAACACGCCAACCTTAAGCGGTACGGCGGAAGCGGGCAGCACGGTCAATATCTACGACGGCAGCACGCTTCTCGGCACGGCAACTGTCGGCGCGGATGGCACCTGGACCTTCACCACGGACGTTTTGGCCGATGGCGAGCACAGCCTCACTGTCACCGTAACCGATGCCGCAGGCAATACCAGCACGGCGACCGATCCTGTTACCTTCACCGTTGACTCCCTTGCACCTGACGCCATTGGCGATCTTTCCGTCATCAATAATGAAGGCGCAGTCGCCTTGCAGGTCACGCCAAACGGCGCAACCAATGACAATACGCCGGTGATTTCCGGTACCGCAGAAGTCGGCAGCACCGTGACGCTGACCGATGGCGACACCGTGCTGGGCACTGTGGTTGTCGGGGCCGACGGAACCTGGAGCTTTACCAGTCCGACGCTTGGCGAAGGCAGCCATACTTTAAGCATTACTGCGACCGATGCCGCGGGCAACGTGAGCCCTGCAACGACCATTACCTTTACTGTCGACACGGTCGCACCTGATGCGGTGACCGGCCTTGTCGTTACGGCGGATGAAGGCGGATTAGCAGGACCTTTAGCTTCCGGCGCAGAAACCGATGACAACACGCTGGTGTTTACGGGTCAGGCCGAAGCCGGAACCACGGTGAGCTTCTACGATGGCGACACCCTGTTGGGCAGCACTATTGTCGATACCGCGGGTAACTGGACTTTCACCTCTGACGCGCTGACTAACGGTCCGCACAGCATTACCACGACGGTTACCGATGCTGCAGGCAATGTCAGCCCGGCATCCGACGCTTTCATCGTGAATATCGATGCCGCGCTGCCACCGGCAACGCTGACGCTGGAAGTCACTGACGATACTGGCAGCACGCTGGTGTTATTGAACGACGGTGATTATACCCGCGACAACACGCCAACACTGAGCGGCCTGACGGCGGCCAATGCGACCGTAGTGATTTACAATGGCGATGTCGAGCTGGCTACTGTCACCTCGGACGCTAATGGTCAATGGCAATACGACACCACCGCGCTGGCAGACGGCACCTATGTCTTCCACGCGACCACAACAGATGGCGACGGTAACGTCACCGACTCCGGCAATATTTCCATCACTATCGACACTTTAGTGCCGGACGCTGCGGCCGATCTGGTGCTGAATAATGACGAAGGCAGCACCTATGTGCCAGTGGTTGCCGGTGGTGCGACCAATGACGACACGCCAGTCCTGACGGGTACTGCCGAGCCGGGCACCACGGTAACCATTTCCGATGGCGACACCCAGCTGGGCACCGTGGTTGTTGGCGACGATGGCACCTGGAGCTTCACCACGCCTACGCTTAACGAAGGCGATCACAGCATTACCACGACAGTGACCGATCAGGCGGGCAATGTCAGCACACCTTCCGATCCGATTACCTTTACTGTTGATACTACAGTGCCTGTGGCGGCAACCGGCCTGACCGTGACCGACAATGTCGGTGATGTCGTCGGCGCGCTGGCCTCGGGCGATACCACTGACGACAGCACGCCAACGCTGAGTGGTCAGGCTGAAGCCAACTCGACGGTCAATGTTTACGACGGCACCACGCTTCTCGGCACGGTTCCGGCAGATGCGGATGGCAACTGGACCTTCACGCCGACCGGGCTAAGCAATGGCGATCACAGCATTACTGTGACGGTAACCGACGCTGCGGGTAACGTGAGCGCGGCCACCGATGCCTTTACCTTTACCGTCGATGCAGATTTGCCGCCGGCAACCAGCTCGCTGCAAATCACCGATGATACCGGCAGCACGCTGGTCCTGCTGGACGATGGCGCGTCATCCAAAGACAGCACGCCGACGCTGAGCGGGCTGACAGGTGCCAATAACACCGTCGTGATTTACAACGGCGATGATGTGCTGGGTACCGTAACGGCAGATGCCACCGGACAGTGGCAATTTACCCCTGATGCGTTGCCAGATGGCATTTATATCTTCCACGCTACCGCGACAGATGCGGCGGGTAACGCTGCCGATTCCGGCAATATCACCATCACTATCGATACCCTTGTGCCAGATGCAGCGGGCGACGTGGTGCTGAGCAATGATACTACCGGTACGCCAGTTCCCGTTGAAGCGGGCGGCGCGACCAATGACACGACGCCTGTGCTGAGCGGTACCGCCGAGCCGGGCACAACAGTCAACGTTCTGGACGGCACTACGGTAATTGGCACCGCGCCGGTCGATGCAGACGGCAACTGGACCTTTACCGCGCCAGTGTTGACCGAAGGCGATCATAGCCTGACGACAACTGTTACCGATGCGGCCGGGAATACCGGTCCGGCCTCCGATCCGATCACCTTCACCGTCGATACTCAACCTCCTGCGGCAGCCGTCAGTCTGGTCTTCAATGACGATCAGACCGGCACGCTGGTGCCAATTACTACCGGTTCTACCAATGACACCACGCCAATTCTGACGGGCTGGGCGGAAGTAGGCAGCACGGTGACGATTACTGTCGATGGCGGCACGCCGACCACGGTAACTGTCGATGCTGACGGTAACTGGAGTTACGCGCTGCCAGCGCTGGACGAAGGCGATCACACGGTCACCACCTCGGTCAGCGATGCGGCGGGCAACGTCAGCCCGGCGGCTGATCCCATTGTCATTAATATCGATTTAACTCCGCCAGCGGCGGCCGATGGCGTGGTCATCAGCAATGATGCAGGTACTGCGCTGACAGGCGGTGTGGCAACCAATGACGTTAGCCCAGTGGTGACAGGTACTGCAGAAGCAGGCAGCACGGTGACTATTTTGGACGGCACCACGGTATTGGGTACGACCACGGCGGGCGATGACGGCACCTGGAGTTTCAATACGCCAGCGCTTGGCGAAGGCAATCACAGTATCACGACTACCGTGACAGACCCTGCCGGTAATGTCAGCCCAGCCAGTGATCCTACTACCTTTACGGTGGATATTACCTCGCCGGATGCCGCAGCAAATATCATCATTACCAGTGACGCGGTGGATCCTGCCGTGGCCGTAACCACCGGCGCGACCAATGACACTACGCCGGTATTGAGCGGCACGGCCGAACCTGGCAGCACGGTTAGCGTATTTGTTGATGGCGATCCGGTCGCTGTAGGCACTGCGCCTGTCGATGCCGATGGCAACTGGACGTTTACACCTGCCGCGCCGTTAGATGAAGGTGCGCACACTATTACTACGACGGTCACCGATCCGGCGGGTAATAGCAGCGTAGCATCCGAACCGATTAATCTGACTATCGATACCGTGGCTCCAACTGCGCCAGATGCTGTGCTGCTTAACGATAACGAGGGCAGCACGCTGGTGCCTATTCTCGACGGCACGACCACCAATGACAGCACGCCGGTCTTGAGCGGCGGCGCAGGAAGCGCCGAAGCGGGCACGACAATCAACGTGTTTGATGGCGATGCTCCGCTTGGAACGACAACAGTCGGAGCCGACGGCAGCTGGAGCTTTACCTTGCCGGTATTGGGAGAAGGCACGCACGTTCTGACGGCGACAGCGGTGGATCTGGCGGGTAACGAAAGTCCTGCTTCAGCAGCGATCACTTTCGATGTCGATACTGTGGCACCTGACGCGCCGGCCGGTTTAACCTTCAGCAACGACGACGGCGCTGCGCCAGTGGGCATTGCTGATGGCGGCGCCACCAACGACAACACGCCGTTGCTGCAAGGCACCGCCGAGGCCAACAGCGTCGTTTCGATTCTTGAAGACGGCGTGCTGCTGGACACGGTCACTTCCGACGCAGACGGTAACTGGAGCTACACGCCAACGCTGACCGACGGCACCTACACCTTCACTGCCACTGTTACGGATGAAGCCGGTAACGTCAGCGACGTGAGTACGCCAATTACGCTCACCGTAGACACCGTCCCGCCAGTCGTAGCAGATCTCGCGTTGAGCAATAATCTGACTGCCGATCCGGTGGCTATTCCGGATGGCGGTTTAACCAACGACCCAACGCCTGTCATCAGCGGAACCGCCGAAGCGGGCAGCACTATCACGATTTACGATGGTGCAGATTTGACCGCGGCCCCACTTGGAACCGTCGTCGTTGGTGATACAGGGATCTGGACCTTCACCGTTCCAGATGCTGCGCTATTGGCCGATGGTCTGCACGCGCTGAATGTTACTGCCACCGATCCGGCCGGTAATATCAGTGCGCCAGCCGTCATTAATGTAGAAATCGATACGGTAGCTCCGGATGCGCCGGCTGCGCTGGCGGTCAGCGCCGATAACGGCACGGCGGTTGTCGTGAATGCCGATGGCACCTTCACCAACGACAGCACGCCGCTGATTTCAGGCACGGGCGCGCCGGGCAGCATTATTAACGTCCTGAACGGTACCGATGTTGTGGGCACCGCGACGGTCGGCGATAACGGACAGTTCACGGTCACGCTGACCACCGAACTGGACGATGGCACCTACAATCTGACCGTGCAGGCCGTAGACGCTGCCGGTAATGTCAGCGATGCGGCCACCATCACCTTTACGGTTGATGCTACCGCGCCAGATGCTACCACCATCACGATCAGCAACAATAATGTGGATCCGGCAACTGACCTCGCCGATGCTGCAACGACCAACGACAACACGCCGTTGTTGAGCGGCGCGGCGGAAGCGGGAAGCACCGTCACCATTTATAACGAAGACGGGCAGATTGTCGGCACGACTGTCGCTATTGAGGACGGCACCTGGACCTTCCAATCACCAACCTTGACTGATGATACGCACGGGTTCTACGCCACCGTTACCGATTTAGCAGGCAACGTTAGCGAGAATTCGCCAACTATCACCCTTACTGTGGATTCCACTGCACCTGAACCGGTCGCAGGCTTGCTGGTGCAAAATGATGAAGGCGATGCTCCGGTCACCATCACCAATGGCGGCCTGACCAACGATGCTACGCCGGTTATCAGTGGCACCGCGGAACCTGGCAGCACCATCACGCTGGTGAACGCTGCTGACGGCACGCCATTTGGTACTGTCACTGCCGATGCCACCACGGGCGCATGGAGCTTTACGCCGGATGCGCTGGCAGAGGGAACCTATAATCTGTCGATTACGGTTACCGACGAAGCCGGTAATGTCAGTGCGGCAACCACGGTTGGTTTCACCGTCGATCTCACACCGCCTGCCGTTATCGATGTCGGTGATTTCGCGGTTTACAACAACGACGGCAGTTCGCTGGCGGTTATCGCCAATGGCGGATTGACGAATGACGCTACGCCAGAGCTGGTAGGTACAGGCGTTGCGGGCACGACAATCAATATTTATCAGGATGGCGTACAGGTTGGTACGGCGGCGGTTTCGGCGGCCGGGGATTGGGTCTTCCAAACCGGCACGCTGGCGAATGACACGCCCGTCGCCTTTACCGTTTCGGCGGTGGATGCAGCCGGTAATGAGAGCGCGCAGTCTGCAGCCTACACCATCACGGTCGATGCTGCAGCACCGGGTCCAGTGGCTGGCTTGGTCGTCACCGACGATGTTGGCGACACGCAAGGTCCATTGCTGAACAATGCGATTACCGATGACAACACGCCAACCTTCTCGGGCACGGCGGAAGCCGGAGCCACGGTCAGCGTTTACGAAGGTGACACGCTGCTGGGCACCGCGCTGGTGGGAGATGATCTTACCTGGACTATCACGCCTGTCGCACTTGGCAACGGTCTGCATGACTTCAGCATTATCGTCACTGATCTCGCCGGTAACGTGAGCACGGCAACGCCGTTTACTCTGGATATCGAAGCCGGTATTCCACCCGCGACCTCTACCCTGCAAATCACCGACGATGCAGGCACCACGCTGGTTGCGCTGGCCGACGGCGACAGCACCAACGACAACACGCCGGTACTGAGCGGGCTGTCTACGGCGGGGAGTTCCATCGCTGTCATCATTGATGGCGCTACCGTAGCTACCGTTACTGTGGGTGCCGATAACCAGTGGAGTTACACTCCGACTGCGCTGGCCGATGGCGATCATACCTTCGCTATTACCACCACGGATACAACAGGAAATATCACCGATACCGGACCTATCACCCTTACCATTGATACCGTCGTACCTGATGCAGCGATTGACCTTCTGGTCACCAACGACGATGCGGCAACGCCTGTAGCCATCACCGAAGGCAGCAGCACCAACGACGATACGCCGCTGGTGAGCGGAACCGCCGAAACGGGCGCAACCGTCACTATTTACGATGGAGCGACCGCCATTGGAACGGTTGTGGCGGATGCAACGACCGGTGCGTGGGCATTCAATACAGATCCTCTTAGCCAGGGCGCGCACGCGCTCAGCGTGACAGTGACTGATCTGGCGGGCAACGTGAGCGCACCATCGGCAACGTTGAACTTTACCGTCGATATCACGGCACCTGTCGCGGTTACGCTGGTGGTCAGCAACGATGACGGCGCAGCCCCAGTCATCATTCCAAATGGCGGTTCTACCAATGATGTCACGCCGCTGCTGAGCGGTGTTGCGGAAGACGGTGCGACAGTGACCATTCTGGACGGCGGCAACGTGATCGGTACTGTCACGGCGACGGGCGGAGTGTGGAGCTTTAATGCTGCGCTCGGCGAAGGTCCGCATACTCTCACCGCCACGGCGACCGATGCCGCGGGCAACGTGAGCGTGGCGTCCGGCACGACGACAATCACTATCGATACCGTCGCACCGGGTGCGGTGACTATCGCAGCCAGCAATAATAACGGCACGGTTGCCGTTCCTATCGCCGACAACGGCAGCACCAACGACAGCACACCGGCGCTGACGGGTACGGCTGAAATTGGCAGTACCGTCACTATTCTGCAAGATGGCCTGCAGGTGGCGACAGTAACGGCAAGTTCAACCGGCACCTGGAGTTACAACCCGGCGACGCTTGGCGATGGCGCGCACACCTTTAGCGTCACGGCAACGGATGCTGCGGGTAACGTGAGTCCTGCGGCTACGCTGACCTTAACCGTCATCACGGCAGCCGTGGCGCCGATTACCGATCTGACCGTTACCGACGACGTCGCTCCGATCACCGGTATTCTGGCCAGCGGTGCAAGCACCAATGACACCACGCCAACGCTGGCAGGAACGGCGACGGCGGCGGGCAATATCGTCACTATCTATGACGGTACAACGGTGCTGGGAACTTTCGTTGCTGGAGCGGGCGGGGCGTGGAACTTTACCACGGCGGCGCTCGACAATGGTCTTCATACGCTGAGCGTTACCGTGACCGATGCCGCAGGTAACGTCAGCGCGGCGACCAACTTCCCAATTACCGTAGATACCATCGCACCAACGGCATCGACGCTGGTTGTCACCAATGATGTTGCCAATACGGTGGTAGCAAACGGCGGCACGACGGGCGATTCAACGCCAACTCTGAGCGGCGTGGCCGAGGCCAACAGCACCATCACCATCACTGAAAACGGTGCGGCGGTTGGCACTGCGACAGCCGATGCCAACGGTATCTGGAGCCTGACTACGGGCGTGCTGGCCGACGGCGCACATCCGCTGACGGTGACCGTAACCGATGCGGCAGGCAACGTGAGTGGCGCAACCACCTCGACCGTAAATATTGATACCACCGCGCCAGTGCCAGTGACCTTCACGGCCAGCAACAACAACGCGACCGTCGTCACGGCGATTGCCAACAACAGCTTGACCAATGACAGCACGCCGCTGCTGACAGGTACGGCAGAAGCGGGCAGTCGCGTTACCATTCTGGACGGCACCACCGTGCTGGGTACGGTGACGGCAAGTGGAACGGGCGCGTGGAGCTTCACCTCAACCACGCTGGCGGAAGGGCTGCATACCCTGAACGTCACGGCGACCGATACGGCGGGCAACGTCAGCCCGGCCGCTTCGTTCACCTTTACCGTTGATACCATCGCACCCGCTCCGGTAACGGGTCTGACCATCACCGATAACGTTGGAACCACGACTGGCGCATTGTTAACGGGTGCGTTTACCGATGACAATACGCCGACCCTCGCCGGTACGGCGGCGGCCAACGCGCTGGTTACCATTCTAGACGGCGCGACCGTTCTGGGAACGGTAGTTGCGGATGCGGCGGGCGCGTGGAGCTTTACGCCAACAGCATTGACCGACGGCGCGCATTCACTTAGCGTCACGACGACCGATGCAGCCGGTAATGTCAGTGCGGCAACCACGCCTGTTGCGATTACCGTCGATACCATCGCGCCGGCGGCGGTAGTCGATCTGGCGGTTAACACTGCGGGCACCACGTTGACGGGGACGGGCGAGGCGAACTCAACCATCACCGTGAGAGACGCGGGTGGCGCGATTATCGGTACAGGTACGGCCGGTGCCGGTGGCGGCTTCACGGTAACCCTGACTACGCCGCAGACCACGGGCGCTCAGCTTTCGGTCACCCAGACCGACCTTGCGGGCAACGTGTCGCCAGCAGCTACGGTGGGGAGTGCGATTCAGATCGTTGCTGTCGCCGATGTCAATGAGGTGGATTACACCACCACGCTGGCGTCGGTCAACAATCCACTGACCAGTGAAACGAATGTGGCATTGGTCACCGTCGGATTGGGTAATCTGCTGTCTGCTACCGTCATAGGCACTAATAATGCGTACCTGTTCAGCGTGGGTGAAGATGATACACGCGAAGTATCGGTCAATGCGACACTGGGCGGCGTACTCGGATTACTCGTTAACTACTCCTTAAACGTGTATGAGCAGCAGGCCGATGGTAGCTGGGCACTGGTTCAGAGCGTACCTAACTACTTTGCGGGCATACTCTCCCTTGGTGCACATACGGGGCAGACCATCGCCTTGAATCCTCTCGGAACAGGTAACTATGCCGTGGTACTGGCGTCGAACCTGAACGTCAGCGTGCTGCCAGTGACCACTATCCGTACAACCTCGGATGTCACCACGCTGGCCGTTACTGTCGCAGCGACCGTCACCGGTAACCTGCTGGAGAATGACACCAGTTCCGATACGGGCGTGGTTCCAGCCAATACGGCAATAACCAGTGTTGATGGCGGCGCCGTGGCGGCAAATGGCAATACGACGTTCAACACGACGTACGGAACGTTAACCGTCGACTCGCATGGTCAATACACCTACACGCTGAAAGGCGGGCTGGATATTGACACGCTGCCAGCCTCTGAAACCTTCACTTACTCGGTGACGGATGCAGCAGGTGTGGTGACCTCGTCCACCTTGACCGTCAACCTGAGTGACGGCGCGGCAACCACGCTGCTTACCACCAACAGCCTGTTTGCCGAAAGCACGGAGACCACGAGTGACGCCAGCGGCAGTATCTACGGCGACTCTACTGAAACGCACACCGGAACCTTAAGCATCTTTAATGAAAGCGGGGCCGAAACCACCGTCAGCAGCACGGGAACCACCACGGTTGCCGGCGATTACGGCGTGCTGTCGATAGCGGCCAACGGTGCCTACACCTATAGCCTTAATGCGGATGTCAGTGCACAAAGCATCACGCATAAAGAGGTGTTCAGCTACTCGCTGGCGGCAACCGACGGCACTATCACGCAGAACTCGTTCACCATCGAGCTGCATCCGACTGTCACCGGTACTGCGGCGGCAGAGACACTTTCCGGCGGTGCCTACGACGACACCATCACGGCGGGTGCGGGCGCAGATACGCTGGTTTATCACCTGCTGGCGACGGCCGATGCAACGGGCGGCAACGGTCATGACACCTGGACGGACTTTAATGTTGCGCAAGGTGACAAAATCGATGTTAGCGAGTTGCTGATTGGCTGGAATGATTCTACAAGTAATGTTAATGATTTCGTCAGTGTGAACCATACTACGGATGGCAATACCGTTCTTTCGATTGACCGTGACGGAACCGGAACGGCGTTCAGCAGCACTCAACTGGTTACGCTGGAAGGCGTTAACGCATCACTGGAGGAACTGCTGCAACAACCGCACCAAACTACCACGGCGTAAAATGTGTTAGATGTCGCAGGGATGCTTTATGGGCGCAGGGATGCGCCCCTTTCTCTAATTGACTGGTGGATTATCGATGGATTTGATGCAATCAGGCGCAACATACCGCCGTTTTACCAAGCTCAGCGTATTGTGTGCTGGCATCGCTTTTTTTTATTCTTCTCAGACCGTTGCAGCCAGTGATAGCCTTATCACCACGGCGCACATTACCACTTCAGGACTGGCGCAACAGCAGGATCTACCGTCATTAACCGGTGAAGTTTCCGCCCCCGCATTAGCCAACGTGCCTGACTCCTTAACGCTTAATCAGGCGGTTCAGCGCGCGGTTCAATGGCATCCAGACATTGCCGAAGCCATCAGTAACATGCTCGAACAAACTAATCAGGTCGACGTGGCGAAAGCCAAATATTATCCGCAAATCAGCGCAGGGATGAATAACGGCTACAGCAACGCCTACGTCGAAAAAGGTTTTAGCCCCTCGTTTGTGCTCTCCGTTTCGCAGATGCTGTATGACTTTGGCAAAGTCAGCAGCTCCGTGCGTTCCGCCGAGGCAGGCGTAGCGCAACAGCAGGCCAACGTGTTGGTTAGCATCGACACCGTCGCCCACGATACCGCCGCCGCGATCGTTGAAGTTCAGGGTTATCAGCAGCTGGTGAAAATTGCCCAGCAGCAGCTGACGGCGCTCAGCAAGATTGGCGATTTAGCGCGCCAGCGTAATGACGAAGGCGCGGCGTCACTTTCCGATGCCACCCAAACCGATGCCCGTATAGAAGGCGCGCGCGCCACGCTGACCCAGTATCAGGCCAATCTCGATCGCTGGCGTGCCACGCTGGCGACCCTGCTCGGCTGGCCGATGGTTAAAAAAGTCAACGATGCTTTCCCCGACAAACTGTTGCGTTCTTGTCAGGTTGGCGTCGCCGATGACAAGCTGAATCCGGCGGTGCTTGCCGCCTATGCGCAGGCCAATCAGGCGCAGGCCAAGCTCGATAACGCCAACGCGCAGCTGTTGCCGACTATTTCGCTTGAACCGCAGGTTACGCATTATCTCAACGACAACTATTCCGGCAGCGCCGAGCTGGATCGCACCCAGTATTCGGCGTTTGTAAAAGCTGAAATGCCGCTGTATCAGGGCGGCGGAACCACCGCCAGTCGCGACGCCGCCGCCAATGCGGTGGGCGCGGCCAACGCGGCGGTAAATTCGGCGCGTCTCAAAGCACGCCAGCAGCTAAGCGAATCACAAAACGAATCACAAAGTCTGGCACTCAGCCTCGCGATTCAGTCAAGACAGCAGAAATTAGGCGAGAAAACGCAGGAACTCTATCAGGATCAATACCTGCAACTCGGCACCCGTCCATTACTTGACGTGCTCAACGCCGAGCAGGAAGTGTTTCAAACCCGATTTACTCTCCAGCAAACCATCAGCCAGTTACGCTCACTGCAACTCGATTGCCTTTACAGCACCGGGCAGCTGCGGTCCGCGTTTGCTCTGAATAATCAGCGGATCCAGTCCGTGGAGATCCAGCCATGACCCAACTCCAAATTCCCGACGTTCCCGAAAATCAGCCTGACAGCGCCGAAGGGGAAAATCTGCCGTTAAACGGCTGGGCGACGGCGATCATTCTGATTGCGACCCATTATCGGCTGCCTTGCTCGCCGGGCATGATCATGGCGAGCAGCGAATGGCAGGGCAACCAGCCGCGCGACAAGGCGCTGCGTCATTTGGCGCGACAGGCCGGATTATCGCTGCAGCTTTATCACGACAATAACTGGGAGATTACCCACTGGCGACTGCCGCTGGCGGTAGAACTGGACGACGGGCAGGTCGGCGTGATCACCAGCTTTGACGGCGCGGATGACGTGCGGGTGCATTTTGCCGGCGAAGAACAGCCGACGCCGATTGCGCTGGAAACCTTGCTGCCCGCGATAAGCTTTGCCGCCGCGCTGCGACCGGTAACCGCCGCCAAAGACAGCCGCGTCGATCGCTATCTCACCGCCGTGCGGCCCGACTGGCTGCGTCGTCTGGTGCTGCGGGATCTGCGACCTTACAGCTACGTGATGCTCGGATCCTTCCTGATCAACCTGCTGGCGCTCGCCGGGATCATCTTCTCGATGCAGGTTTACGATCGGGTGATTCCGGCCCAGTCTTACCCCACGCTTTACGTGCTCTACGGTGGGGTGATTATTTCGGTAATCTTCACTTATATCCTGCGCGTCGGGCGCGATCACGTCACCGACTTGCTCGGCAAGCGCGCCGACATGCGCGTCTCCGATCGCGTTTTCGGCCATGCGTTGCGCCTGAGAAACAGCGCGGTGCCGCGTTCAACGGGCACCTTTATCTCGCAGCTGCGCGAGCTGGAAGCGATCCGTGAGATGGTCACCTCGACCACCGTTTCGGCGATCGTCGACATGCCGTTCTTCCTGCTGTTCCTGCTGGTGATGGCGATTATTGCGCCGCAGCTGGCGTGGATAGCGCCGGTCGCCGTATTACTAATGGTGCTGCCGGGTATTTTCAGCCAGAAGAAACTGGCGAAACTCGCTCAGCAGGCGTTGAAAGAGTCCACGCTGCGCAATGCGGTGCTGGTTGAAAGCGTGCAGGGGCTGGAAGATATCAAGCTGATGCAGGCGGAAGACCGTTTTCTGCAACAGTGGAACAGCTACATTCGCATTACCGCGCAGTCTGGCGTGCAAATGCGTAAGGTCATGCACTCGCTGATAAGCTGGGGCGTGACGGTGCAGGGTTTGGTGTATGCCACGGTAATCGTGGTGGGCGCGCCGATGGTGATTAACGGCGATATCTCGACGGGTGCGATTGTTGCGGCGTCGTTACTTTCTTCGCGAATGATTGCGCCGATGGCGACGCTTTGCGGCGTGCTGGCGCGCTGGCAGCAGGTGAAAGCGGCGAAAATCAGCCTCGATGCGCTGATGAATCTGCCGGTGGAAAACAGCAAGGACGAGACGCGAATTCACTGTCCGGTGCTGTTTGGCCACTATCAGTTTACTGACGCCATGTTCCGCTATAACGCCGATTCGCTGACCATTGCGCTGAAGATTAAAAGCCTGATTATCAAGCCCGGCGAGCGCATTGCCCTGCTGGGACGCAACGGGTCCGGCAAATCGACCATGCTTCAGGCGATGGCCGGCGGCATGGATTTAATCGGCGGCGAACTGCGGCTGGATAACCTTAGCCTGCCGCACATCGACCTCGCCGACGTGCGTCGCAACGTCGGTTTGCTGACTCAAAATGCTCGCCTGTTCCACGGCACGCTGCGTGAAAATCTCACGCTGGGCGCGGCGCACGCGACCGATGAGGCGATTTTCGGTGCGCTGACCGTCAGTGGCGGGGCCGATTTTATTCGTCGTCTCGAGCTTGGCCTCGACCATCCGATTATGGAAGGCGGCGTGGGATTATCCGGCGGACAGCGCCAGTCGCTGCTGCTGGCGCGCATGCTGCTGCGTGACCCGAACATCGTGCTGCTCGACGAGCCGACCTCTTCCCTCGACGATCACACCGAAAAAGAGTTTATCGAGCGTCTCGGCCAGTGGCTGAATGGCCGCACGCTGGTGGTGGCGACGCACCGCGCGGCGATCCTCGCGCTGGTTGATCGCATACTGGTGCTGAAAGAAGGGCAGCTGGTGATGGACAGTCCGAAAGAAAATGCGCTCCCCGGCGCGCGTGCCAACGGAACTCAGCCGGAGGTGAGATCATGAGCAAGCAATTGTCTGCCAATCTGCGGCTGGTTACAGCGGCTGAAGTTGATTCGTCCGACGATCTGCTCGGCGAGTTGCGCTCCGAAACGCACTATTCCGGCGCGGTGCGTTTAATCGTCATTAGCGCATTTCTGCTATTGGTGGCGCTGGTTTGGGCCTGGTTCGGCATGCTCGACGAAGTCTCGACCGGCACCGGCAAGGTTATTCCAAGCTCGCGCGATCAGGTACTGCAATCGTTGGAAGGCGGAATTTTAACCGAGCTGAAAGTACACGAAGGCGATCAAGTCGAGGCCGGGCAAATCGTGGCGCGCCTCGACGCCACACGCTCGCAGTCCAACGTAGGCGAAAGTGCGGCGCGCTATCGTGCGGCGCTGGCGGCGGCGTCGCGTTTGAATGCCGAGGTTAATGACCAGCAGCTGACTTTTCCGGCGGAGCTGAACGCCTTTCCCGAACTTATCGCCTCTGAAACGCGGCTGTATAAAGCACGTCGCGCCCAGCTGAACGATGCCACGGCGCAGTTTAAAGAGTCTTTGGCATTAGCCAATCGCGAACTTGCCATCACCCAGCGTCTGGCAAAAACGGGTGCCGCCAGTAGCGTAGAAGTATTGCGTTTACAGCGAGATAAGTCAGATTTGGAGCTTAAGCTGACCGACATGCGCTCACAATATTATGTGCAGGCGCGCGAGGAGCTGGCGAAGGCCAACGCCGAAGCCGCGAGTATGTCTCAGGTGGTGAAAGGGCGCGAAGACACGGTAACGCGTTCGACTATTCGTTCGCCGATGCGCGGCATTGTGAAAAATATCAAAGTTTCGACCGTCGGCGGGGTCATTCCTCCAAACGGCGAGCTGATGAACATTGTGCCGCTCAACGATCGCCTGTTAATAGAGGCGCGCCTTTCGCCGCGTGATATCGCCTTTATTCATCCGGGCCAGCGCGCGGTAGTGAAAATCTCCGCCTACGATTATGCCATTTACGGCGGTATGAACGGCGTCGTTGAAGGGATTTCTCCCGACACTATTCAAGACGAGGTAAAACCGGAAATCTACTATTATCGCGTCTTTATCCGCACGGATAACGACTACGTGCAGAATAAAGCGGGCAAACGCTTCTCGATAAGCCCGGGTATGGTGTCGACGGTTGACATTAAAACCGGCGAGAAATCGGTGATGGATTATCTGATCAAACCGTTTAACCGCGCCAAAGAAGCCCTCCGCGAACGTTAATCACCACTTTCATTTCATCAACCCTCTCTTTGCCGCCGTTTTCATTTGAAAGCGGCGGCAAAAATCGTAACCGTCTGCTAAATCAGAATTTTTTAGCGTCAGTAGGGAGATAAAAAACACAATTATTTACTGTCAGTAGAAGGTGGTTTTCATAATAACTAC
Organism: Rouxiella sp. T17; assembly: GCF_036663475.1. Lineage (NCBI taxonomy): Bacteria > Pseudomonadati > Pseudomonadota > Gammaproteobacteria > Enterobacterales > Yersiniaceae > Rouxiella > Rouxiella sp. T17. The sequence continues at coordinate 92,773 of NZ_JAWUEA010000030.1, forward strand.
ATTGGTAAGTAACGATATAAGTAATGAGATAAGTAATGAGATCAGTAATAATATAGGTAACGATATAGGTAAATATATGAAATTAATCTTCACTATGTTTAAAGTTAATTGATTGGGAAGAGTATATTTATACTATTAATAATAAATTAATATAATGTCAGTATAATACATTCACCGTTTTTATCTAAATATCCGCAATGCGCTGTACACTCTTTTAAAATAAAAAGTTTTATATTGACGCTATGTTTAAATATAAGTATTTTCACAGGGTTGTATTTGAGTGGTTAATTTCCTTCGCTTATTTTTCATTAAAAAGAAAAAAACGGGTTCAACTTACCCTCTACGTTAAGAGATGTATTCATAATGGAAATAAAAACAGAAAATCAAAAGCCGGTAGTAGCGATTGTGAATGCTATATCAGTAGGAGCCTGGGTGAGTAATGAAATCGAGGAGCATTTCGACCTTATTCATATCGAGTCCGACAGTGCTATTAATGTTTTGTCCAACCCTAGTTTCAACAAGCACCGCTATAAGGCTTGCTACCGTTGGAGTAACGGGCTTGAAGATGAAAACTTGAGACAAATTGCAACTCATAACCCAATAGCTGTTATTCCTGGTCGTGAATGTGCTGTCGCGCTGAGTGAGTGGATTGCATGGGCGTTAAGTTTAGAAGGCAACGATCCCGCAACGACGGCGCTCCGTCGAAATAAATTTTTGATGAATCAAGCGGTAGAACTTGCAGGATTACGAACGACGAAGCAGTTTCTTAGTCATGATGCCGAAGAACTTAAAGATTGGTTTAAGCAATATGGAGAGGGCAAGGTTGTCGTTAAGCCTCCTGATAGTGGTGGTTCAGATGATGTATATATATGCACGTCAGAAACAGACGTTGAAGAGGCAACCCTGAAAATTACGGGTAAGCAAAATTGCTTACATTCCCATAATGATAATGCACTGATACAAAGGTTTATTGAAGGGACAGAATTTGTTGTTAATACAGCGAGTCTTGGAGGTAAGCATAAAGTCACCGATGTATGGAAAGTATCAAAAAAGCTTATTTCTGGCAGAAATCTCTATGACTTTGATGAGCTGTGTGACCCTTGTTCATTAGATACAACACGCGCTATAGAATATACCTTAAAAGCGTTAGATGCCGTCGGAATCGTTAAAGGGGCTGGCCATACCGAGCTAATTTTAGCTGAGGATGGAGCAACGCTTATTGAAATAGGAGCGCGCGTTTCCGGTGCGGCTAATCCGAAAGCCATTCGCCTTGCTACGGGCAGCGATCAGTTGGAACTCATGAGGTTCGCGTATACCCGTCCAGACTTATTTGGTCTAGCCGTGGAGCAATATACACAGTCAAAACTATTACGTTGCATTCATAGTATCGCCTCTCAGCGAAAACCCTTTTCACATGCCGAATTCAAAGGGTTCCTTAATACACTTCCTGGATTTGTGAGTGTCATTATGAAAATAGCCAACAACACACTACTGAGTCCGACTATCGATGTCACATCTTGCCCAGCTGCGTTCTTTATTACAGGCGATAATAAGGATGACATTCAAAATTCCTATGAGTTATACAGGAAATGGGAATCAGAAAATCTGTAATAAATAGATAAATAGATAAATAGATAAATAGATAAATAGATAAATAGATAAATAGATAAATAGATAAATAGATAAATAGCGTACCGGTCAAGTACGCTGGCTAAGGCTTGTATCAACAAGCCGCTTCCCGTAAGCTGGCGCAAGATTTGTTAAATTGCTTATCGACTCGGGGTGCCCTTCTTTGTGAAGGCTGAGAAATACCCGTATAACCTGATCTGGATAATGCCAGCGTAGGGAAGTCGTGGTATCTCGACCGGTACCCCTTCTTGATCGCCGGTTGGGAATTTTATGATGACTCGACCTCCTGTTTTTCCGGGCCGCCTGGCCGCCGACACTCTCACGCAGTTTCGCCAAACCTCACCTTTAGTTCACTGCATGACCAACGACGTGGTGCAATCGATCACCGCCAACGTGCTGCTGGCGCTCGGTGCGTCGCCCGCGATGGTGATTGATTCCCGTGAAGCCGCGCAGTTTAGCGCCATCGCCAACGCGCTGCTGGTCAATGTCGGCACGCTCACTTCTGCACGCGCCGAATCGATGCTTGCCGCCATTCACGCGGCAAACGAAGCCAATAAATCGTGGGTGCTTGACCCGGTCGCCGTCGGCGCACTCGGCTGGCGCACGGAATTCTGCCACCAAATTATTAAGCTAAAACCGGCGGCCATTCGCGGAAACGCCTCTGAAATCATGGCGTTGAGCGGCCTTGCTGCTTCAGGTCGTGGCGTAGACAGCGGCGACACTTCACTGGCCGCGTTACCCGCCGCCGAAGCCTTGGCGCGTCAAACGGGCGCGGTTATCGCCGTAACCGGCGAAGTAGATTACATCACCGACGGCGAAAAAAGCTGGGCGGTACCGGGCGGCGACGCGCTGATGACACGCGTGGTCGGCACGGGTTGCGCGCTTTCGGCAGTGGTTGCGGCGTTTACTTCCTTAAAAGGTGAGCGAGTCGATAACGTTGCCGCCGCCTGCCGCGTGATGTCCTGCGCGGGGGAATTAGCCAGTCGCGAAGCCAAAGGGCCCGGCAGCTTCACGCCAGCTTTCCTTGACCATCTTTACCTGATCGGCGCGGAATCACTTGCGAATGAAAATGCAAACGGAGGCGCATAATGAGTAAGAGAATCAATGTGTTGACAATCGCAGGCACCGATCCTAGCGGCGGGGCGGGCATTCAGGCCGATTTGAAAACCTTTTCGGCACTCGAAGCCTACGGCACCAGCGTCATTACGGCGCTGGTGGCGCAAAATACCCGTGGCGTGCAGTCGGTTTATAATATCGAACCAGATTTTGTTGGCGCGCAGCTCGACTCAGTGCTGAGTGATGTGCGCATTGATAGCGCAAAAATCGGCATGCTGGCAAATACGCAGGTGGTAGAGGTGGTGGCTGAAAGGCTGCGTCACTATCGCAAGCTGCACAAGGGGCCGGCATTCGTGGTGCTCGATACGGTCATGCTGGCGAAAAGCGGCGATCCGCTGCTGACGCCCGACGCCGTCGAGGCACTGCGACATTGGCTGCTGCCGCAGGTGTCGATGATTACGCCAAACCTGCCCGAAGCCGCCGCGTTGCTGAACTGCGAGATGGCGACCGACGAGCGCGAAATGTGCCGTCAGGGCGAGGCGTTGCTGGCGATGGGCTGCGAGGCGGTATTAATGAAGGGGGGCCATTTGAGTGACAGCGAAAGTCCGGATTGGTTAATGACCGCCGACTATCGCGAGCGATTTACGGCACCTCGCGTGGCAACCAAAAATACCCACGGCACGGGCTGCACGCTGAGCGCGGCGCTGGCGGCGATTCGTCCTCGTCAGGCAAATTGGATTGAGACGGTTCGCGAGGCGAAAGCGTATCTACAACAGGCGTTGCAGCAGGCCGACTCGCTGGAAGTGGGTGAGGGCATCGGCCCCGTGCATCATTTTCATCGCTGGTGGTAACTTTCTATTCGTTTGAAAAGCCCTAGTCGTTTTCAAACCATTCGCTGTTTTGCTGGGCGATAGGGGTGATCGAGAAAATCATCTCCTGCAAATGCGCGCGTAGTGCCTGCTCGGCGGCATCGGGATCGCGCGCCTTCAGCGCCGCAAAAATGGTGTAATGCTGGGCAATTAAATTCTCTGGCGGCGAAACTTTGCTTAACGAGAAGAAGCGCACGCGGTCCATCGTCGCCTTGATATTCTCGATCGTTTCCCAGGCTAAACGGCAGTCGATAATCTCGGCAATCAGGCGATGGAATTCATCATCCAGCTGGAGAAATTCCTGCGCCTGCTGGCTTTTGGCGGCCAATTCCTGACGCTGCAAGTTGTGCGCGAGCAACGCTAAATCGCGATCAGTCACCACGCTGGCAGCGCGTCGAACGACGGCGGTTTCAAGCGCTTCGCGAATAAAACGCCCGTCGGCCACGCGTTTGGCGGAAATTTTCATTACAAATGTCCCGCGCTGCGGCAACACCTGCACTAATCCCGCTTCGGCCAGCTTGATAAAGGCTTCACGAACGGGTTGGCGCGAAACGTTGAAGCGGGCTGAAATATCCTTTTCAGACAAAAACGCGCCGGGAGGAATAATACAGGCCACGATGTCCTGACGCAGGGTGCGATAAATCTGCTGATTGACCGGAAGATTACCGTTTAACTCATAAGATTCTGGCATGGCGAAAGCTATGTTCTGAGAATGTAATAACACCATAATAGCATGAGTTTCCAACAGGTTTTGCGATGGAATAAATGGCCAAGGGCAGGAAAGTGATAAATCGGGGCAATCCTGCACCCCGATTTAATGTGCTCTTTACCGTGAGATTTCACTCATCAACTTTTCCGCAATCAGTTCTCCATTCAGCAATCAGTGATGCAACGCGCGCGCGTCCGGCTGATGTTTTGGTGGCTTGACCACGAAGAACACCAGAATAGCGCCCAGCGCGGCAACACCGCCCGCCAGAATAAAGGCGCTGTCGAAATGGCCGGTATTCTGCACAATAAAGCCGGTGACAATCGGGCCGATAATTCCCGACACGCTGCCGATCAGATGAATAAATCCGCTGGCGCTGCCGACTTTTGATTTATGGACCACGTCTTGAATAATCGCCCAATAAATAGCGCCGGTGGTATAAAGGAAGAAGATTGAGACTGACATCAACAATACGGCCGGTACTACGCTGGTCACCACACCGGCCAACGCGACGCACACGGCGGCGGCAAGTAAACTAACGACCAGGACAATTTTACGCGACAACAACAGGCGGCCGGTAAATTTAAAGATGCGGTCGGAAATAATCCCGCCTAATGCCAGACCCACGAAGCCGACAATCCACGGAATAACCGTCGTCAAACTCATCTCTTTAATATTCAGCCCGTGCGCCTGAACCAAATAGGCTGGGAACCAGCTCAGGAAGAAGAACAGAATATAGTTGTAGCAGAAGAAGGCGAAGGCGGTGACCAATATAATCGGCTGACGCAGATAATAGCCCAGCGAATGCGGCGCCTGAGTTAAATCTTCCTCTTCATTAATCTTCTCGCTCTTCAATTGATTAACCAAAAGACGTTCTTGTTCAGTGACACGCTTACTTTTTTCTGGATTATCCGAGGCGATAAAGAACCACACCACCATCCAGACAATACCGATAGCGGCGATAATCATAAAAGCCGGACGCCAGCCGAAGGAGATTGCCAGATAGCCCACAATCGGACCCGCTACCGCACCGCCGAGAGGCGAGCCTGCGCTGAGCAGCCCCATCGCCGTCGCGGCCTGTTTCTTCGGAAACCAGCCGTTGACCATCTTGTTGGCCGAGGCGCAAATCGGACCTTCCGCCATACCAAACAGCACGCGCAGAATAAGCATCGAATAAAAGCCGGTGGCCATCGCCGTCATGCCGCAGAATATTGACCACATCGTTACGGCAATACCCATGACCACGGTCGGCCCGAATTTATCGACCGCCAATCCGCCGATAAAGTTAAAGATGGCATAGCCAAAGAAGAAGCTGCCAAATATCATCCCGAACTGCTCGGGATTAATGGTCAACTCTTTTTCTATCATCGGAACAGTAATCGACAGCGCAACGCGGTCGAGGTAATTTATCATGTAAACCAGACACAGCAGGAATACGATGACCCAGCGTAGATTCTTAAACATGAGCAGCTCCACATGGTGTTATTTTAATCGTGACGCGTGAGAGGTTGTGGTAATAAATTTTTAGGTTATCTTTTACCTAAGCATTTATTACGGTGTTAAAGAGTTATCTTTCAGAAAAATAGTTAAAAATTATAATTTTTATTGGTGAGGCTATTGGCTTGCGATCATTTGAACTTATTTTATTAAAAACAGCGGACAGACGATTTATTTTCCTGCCCGCGTAATCTACATAAACTTCTATGTTCCAAACTTAAGTAAAACTTTGCAGCAGGCGCGCTGATCTTTCTCAAATAGCGTCATCGCTGCTTCAACTTCTTCGCCAGACATGCAGTGCGTCACCAGCTTCTCCGGCTGAATTTTGCCTTCGGCCATCCACTCGATAACCTGCGGAAAACGATGGCTATTCAGGCGTGACGAAAACAGCGACAGCTCTTTGCTGGTAATACTCTGCTGAGTAATGCTGCTGGCATCGCCCGAGAATCCCATCATGCCGATACGTCCGGCGGGGGAGGCGACGTTAATCGCTTCCTGCAAAATTGACGGATGACAGGCCGCGTCAATCACCAGCGTCGGGCGAATATTTTCAGCGGCAAGCTGCTCCGCCACGGATTGCTGCTGATTATTGAGCGTTCTGTCAGCGCCGTTTTCACGCGCCATCTGTAGCCGTTCTTCAATGCGATCGGTAACAATCACGTTTTGCACGCCATAAACGCCTTTCAGTACCTGAATTACGGTCAAGCCCATCGGCCCAGCGCCATAAATCAGCGCGGTATCCTGCGGCGTCGGTTTCAAAAAGGCGGTAATGTTGGCCGCGATGGTGAAAGGTTCAACCATGCTGGCAAGCTGGTCGGGAATGGCCTCGGGCACCACGTAGGCGTTGCTCGCCGGAGCCACCGCGTAATCGCTGAAGCCGCCGTCGCGATGCACGCCGATCACTTTCAGCTCGCTGCACACGTTTGGCCGGCCAACGGAGCACGGATAACAGTGACCGCAACTGACCACGGGATCGATAACGACGCGCTCGCCGATCCGCGCCGCGTCGACGCCTTCACCTACTGCATCGATATAGCCGAAAAATTCGTGACCGATTACCCGAGGATATTTGGCGAACGGATTATGACCGTGATAAATGTGTACGTCAGAGCCGCAAATCCCGGCGTAGCTGACTTTTACACGGATTTCGCCCGCCGCAGGTTGCAGCAGCGGACGGGTTTCAATCACCAGTTTGCCAGGCTGTTGAATGACAATGCTTTTCATAGTTTTTGTCGGCGTTGCGGTTGTCGTCGTCATGATTACCAGCTCCAGAGTGTGCCGTCTTCGAGGCGAGCAACCGGAAGATAGGCCGGTTCATACGGATATTTCGCCGCCAGTTTTTCATCAAAGTCGATGCCAAGACCCGGTTTTTCGCCTGGGTGCATATATCCGTTGTCGAAGGTCCAGTTATGTGGGAACACTTCCAGCATCTGCTCGGAATAGCCCATATATTCCTGCACGCCAAAGTTCGGCACCCACAGGTCGAAATGCAGCGCGGCGGCCATGCACACCGGCGACAGATCCGATGGGCCGTGTGAACCCGTACGTACTTGATATAGCGAAGCAAAGTCGGCGATACGGCGCATGCCGGTAATCCCGCCCGCGTGAGTAATGGTGGTGCGAATGTAGTCGATAAGCTGCTCTTCGATCAGCTGTTTGCAGTCCCAAATACTGTTGAAAACCTCGCCGACGGCAATCGGCGTGACCGTGTGCTGACGGATTAAACGGAAACATTCCTGATTCTCGGCTGGGGTCGGATCTTCCATCCAGAACAGGCGATAATCCTCAACACTTTTACCGAAACGCGCGGCTTCGATAGGCGTCAAACGGTGATGCATGTCGTGGAGAATATGTTCGTCAAAGCCGAATTTATCACGCACCGCCTCAAACAGTTTTGGGGTGAAATCGAGATATTTTTCGGTCGACCACAGCTGTTCTTCCGGCCAGTTGCCCTTGGTCGCTGGCTCATAGGCCAGCCCTTTGCCTTTCGTTACGCCGTAGCTGGTTTTCATGCCCGGCACGCCACACTGAACGCGAATCGCCTTGAAACCTTGCTCTTTATGGCGCGCGTAATCTTCCAGCACTTCGTCAATCGAATGGCCGGTGGTGTGACAGTAAACCATCACGCCGGTGCGCGATGCGCCGCCAAGCAGTTGATAAAGCGGCATATTTGCGGCCTTGGCTTTAATATCCCACAGCGCCATATCCACCGCCGAGATGGCCGACATGGTCACCGGTCCGCGACGCCAGTACGCGCCCTTGTAGAAAAATTGCCAGATATCTTCAATCTGATGCGCGTCGCGTCCAATCAGCTGCGGGCAAACGTGATCTTTCAGATAAGAGGCGACCGGCAATTCACGGCCGTTTAGCGTGGCATCGCCCAATCCGGTCAGCCCTTCGTCAGTGGTGATTTTTAGGGTGACAAAGTTCCGGCCCGGGCAGGTAATAAAGACTTCGGCTTTTACAATTTTCATCAGCGATGACCTTTTTGCAGAGATACGGCGTTGTGCATTGCTGAAAAAATACGCCCTAACCCAACTACCATACAAGTATGCAGATCGAATTTTGCGGGAAGAGATCACAGTTTGTTATGCAGATGTTATTAAGCAAAGCGAAGAATAGGGCAACGTGCGGGAAGAGAATAGGCGGGAAGCGGCGATTGAAAAACTGCCGGGGATTACCCCAGCAGCGTACAGTTTGGCGGCAGGCGGCATTGCAGCGCCTTGGGCAGAACGTCGATGCGAAAGCGCGTGCCGGTCAGCGGCTCGCCGTCGAGATTAAAAGTCATGTCGTGCGGCGCGGTGATTTCGAGCCACGGCAGAGAGGTCGAAATGATATTTTTATTCTCTTCGCCTTCCAGCAGGCTGCGTAAAAATGACGGCAGCAGCTCTTCGGAAGTCAGTAAACGTAGCTGCAATAATCCGTCATTGATCATCGCGTCTGGACAGATTTCCTGACCGCCGCCCGCCTGGCGACCATTACCGATGCCGATAACCAGCGCCTCGCCGTCCCAGTTAAAGTCGGGGCCGGTGATGTGGCAGCGATCGGCTTTCAACGTGTCCATGCGCAACAGGCCGTGGATAAAATAGGAGACGCCGCCGAGCGCAGATTTGAGTTTTTCAGGCGTTTCGGTGGTGATCCGCGTTCCGAAGCCGCCGGTCGCCATATTGATAAAGTAGCGTGTGTCGTTGACGCAGGCGATATCAATTTCGGCCGCACGGCCATGAATCGCCAGCTTCAGGGCCGAGCTCATGTCGAGCGGAATGCTGCAACTGGTGGCGAAATCGTTGGCGGTGCCGAGCGGTAAAATGCCCAGCGCGGGCAGAGAGGCCTGACCAGAGCTGACCAGCGCGGCGGCTACTTCATTTATAGTGCCATCGCCGCCGCCCGCAATCACCGTTTCTACGCCGAGTTCCAGCGCTTCGGCGACGTAACGAGCCGCGTCGCCATATTCCCACGTGACGCGAACCGCGAGATCGACCCCTTCGGCACGCATGTCATAAACGGCCTCGCGCAATTCTTCATTACTTGCGCCTTTGCCATTTAAAATAAGCAATGCCTGTGCTGTAGCTTTCATTGCACCCTCCATGAGTAAGACTGCCATTAGTTATAAAATAGTTGATTTGCAGGGGCAATAGCCATAAGAATTTTCAGGTAAAGATTAGCCTGCTTAATAATTAGCGAGCAACTTGCTGCATTAATAGACACCGTTTTCGATGTGATAAATTAATTTTCAGATTAGGGCGATATTTTAGCGGGATTAAATTAACAGCGTAGTCTTTAAAATGGATTAATAACGGAGGGGTAAAGCTATTTTTATAATAACGTTCAACAATTGCGTTTGCCTATGACGTTTTATACAAGTTAATAAGCGAGAGGGGGTTTTGAATAAATTTTTTTAATAAATAATGGATAAGTCGAAAACGGTGCCAGCTCAGGGTGTTTGAGCTGGCTAAGAGGTGGTGGCCTGCAATTATACGATTGTTTTACATTCTGTTCTTGCTGCGGAAAATATAATAACCAAAAGCCGTTAGCCGAGATGTGATCGCATTCTGATTTTTGCATTTAAAAAATCAATAAATAACGATTTTACCCGGTATTTATTGATTTAATTATAAGTATGGTTTACGCGTTTTACTATTGTTTACGAATTATCGTGTTTGGTACGCGTTGAAGTATTAACAAGATTGCGTAACAGAATGGCAAAGTTTAAAAAAATATTAAGCGGGATCGGTAAATAGATAAAATGGCCGTTGCCGGGCGCGACCTCAATCTCCTGACCTTTCTTATTATGCATTTGCTCGATTAAAAAGGAGACGTTGCCTTCTGGCGTCATGATTTCAATACTGTCGCCGACGCAGAAACGGTTTTTCACATCGACTTCGGCCCAGCCTTCGTTATTGCCGCTGCCGCGCTGGCCGGTAAATTCTCCGGCAAACTGCTGACTGTCGCTGACTGAAAATCCGTAATCATAGTTTTGCGTGGCCTGAGGCTGATGACGGCGCAAAAAGCCACTGGTATAGCCGCGGTGCGCGAGACCTTCCAGCGTAGACATTAAGGATGAATCAAAAGCTTTACCCGCCACGGCGTCGTCGATTGCGCGCCGATAAACCTGCGCCGTGCGGGCGCAATAATAGAAGGATTTTGTTCGGCCCTCGATTTTCAAAGAATGCACGCCCAAACGCGTCAGACTGGCGACATGTTCAACTGCCCGCAAATCCTTGGAATTCATGATATAGGTGCCGTGCTCGTCTTCGGAGGCGCTCATATATTCCCCCGGTCGCTGCGCTTCTTCCAGCATAAACAGTTTCTCGGTCGTCGAGCTTTCTTCTAGCGTCGCGGCACTTTTTTCCGCCATGACGAGCGCGGTTTCAGGTTGATGCTGATGCACAATATTGCCGAGCGCGTCTTCTTTCGCCTCCTGCACATTATATTGCCAGCGACAGGCGTTGGTGCAGGTGCCCTGATTCGGATCCCGACGATTAATGTAACCCGACAACAAACAGCGCCCCGAATAGGCCATGCACAGCGCGCCGTGAACGAACACTTCAAGCTCCATCTCGGGAACCTGCTGGCGAATTTCAGCAATCTCTTCCAGCGACAGCTCGCGCGACAAAATCACCCGGCTCAGCCCGGCCTGCTGCCAAAACTTTACCGTCGCCCAGTTTACCGCGTTGGCCTGCACCGACAGGTGAATGTCGATGTGCGGAAAGGCCTCGCGGACCAGCATGATCAGGCCCGGATCTGACATGATCAGCGCGTCCGGCCCCATCGCAACGATCGGCTCGAGATCCTTTAAAAAGGTTTTCAGCTTGGCGTTATGCGGCGCAATATTAACCACCACGTAAAATTTCTTGCCGAGCGCGTGCGCCTCATTAATGCCGATTGCCAGATTCTCAGGGGTAAATTCATTATTTCTCACCCGCAGGCTGTAACGCGGCTGACCGGCGTACACCGCGTCGGCGCCGTAGGCAAAAGCGTAACGCATATTTTTGAGCGTGCCGGCAGGAGAGAGTAATTCAGGGGTCATCGCCATAGTTTTATTTAATTCAGCAGGAGGAACAGGGAGGCGTCAGAGCTCGCTTTCTGACAGAAAGGCCGAATTGTAGCGACGATTGTTAATGAAAAAAGTACAACTGCGAGGAGAGTTGATGTAAATCAATTTTTGGAGGGGAAGTTTACGGAGGAGAGTGTGAAAAAAGTGTGTGAGTAGTATGTGAATATTGAAAAAAAGAGAAGGGCGCTGCCAGCCGTTTAAAAAATCAGTGACTGTAAAACACAGCGCCGTATTGTCTTAAACGCGAAACGGTAGTGACGACAATAAAAAGAATCTCTGTCAAATTCGACTCAGTGCGTCGGCGTGCGTCAGGTCGCGAATGTCCTTGCTGGGGCCATTTTTAACCACTGACTGAATGCCTTTCTGCACGGAGCTTACCGCCGTATACATCTCGCTTACGCCGATAACCTGATTGTTTTTCGCTCTAAGTATAAAATAGTGCTGGCCGTTTTTGCCCGCTTTTATCTCATACTGTCCTTCGTCGGTAGCATTATTCTGTACCGAAGTGATGCCATTTTCGGCAGACGCCTTGCTGGCGTACATTTCGCTGTTAAGAATAACCTCTCCATTACCGGCCGTCAGGTTGAAGTGAAATTGTCCATTTTTCGCTTTATGAAGAAAATAATGACCCGTTGCCATACCTTGTCTCCAGTGAGAAATAATCCACCTTTTAGTTTAGCTAAAGGGCAGATTTCATCCTGAATAAAGGGGCATTATCATTAATTTTCAGTGCATTTTGTGACAGCATCGACAGACCTTAGGTCAAACGGCTCGGCTCGGCTTCCCAACGATAGCCAACGCCGTAAACCGCGCGGATAAACGCCTTGTCGCCGTCGATCGATTCCAGCTTGCGGCGCAAATTTTTGATGTGGCTGTCGATGGTTCTGTCGGTCACTACGCGGTAGTCGTCATAGAGATTATTGAGCAGCGCTTCGCGGGTAAAAACGAAGCCCGGTTTGATCGACAGCGTTTTTAACAAACGGAATTCGGCGGGCGTTAAATCCAGCTCGATGCCCTGATAATGGGCCTGAAAGCAGCCCTCGTCGATGTGCAATCCGACGCCTTCCGCCAGCGGTTCGTTAGGACGATGGCAACGACGCAAAATCGTTTTTACCCGCGCGACGACTTCTCGCGGGCTGTAAGGCTTGCAGATGTAATCATCCGCGCCAATTTCCAGCCCAAGCAGGCGATCGATCTCTTCGGTTTTTGCGGTCACCATCATGATCGGAATGTCTGAAAACTGGCGGATTTCACGACAGATATTCAGGCCGCTGCTGCCCGGTAACATTAAATCGAGCAAAATCATGGTCGGCGGATTGCTGTGTACCAAAGGCACCACGTCGTTACCGTTGGTCAGCCATTCCGTCGCGTATCCCGCCGCCTGTAAATAGTCGACCAGCAGCTGGCCGAGCTTGGGCTCATCTTCAACTATCAGAATTTTAAGCGGTTTCTTATCTGCAAAAGCGTCCGCAGTGGCGTCACTTGTCACGAATGTATTCATTAGATTCTTTGTCCGATAGGAAGTGAAAGCGGCAATAGCAGCGTCATTCTCACGCCGCCGGTTGGCGAATGTTCAGCGCTGATTTTGCCGCCGTGCGCCTCGGCGATATTTTGGCAAATCGCCAGTCCGAGTCCCGAGCCGCCGCTGGCGCGGTTGCGTGAGCCTTCGGTGCGATAAAAGCGTTCAAAAATCCGCTGCAACTGTTCTTCATTAAGTCCCGGCGCGCTGTCCTGGAAAAAGATTTCCAGAAACTTGTCGCGACGGTTGGCAATAATTTCCAATTTACCGCCTGAATCAGTATAGCGCAGGCTGTTTTCCAGCAAATTGTTAAACAGCTGCGATAAACGGTGCGGGTCGCCAAAAATTGGCGCTTTTTCGGGTAAATCGCTGATAATGCGCAGCTGCTTGCCGTGAAAACGCTCGCGAAAACCCGCCTCCGCCAGCTGAATGAGATGCACGGCGTCGGTCTCTTCCTTGCGATAGGCCAACGCGCCCGCGTCTGAAAGCGACAGCTGATACAGGTCGTCGACCAGCTTGGTTAAAATCGCCACCTCTGATTGCAGCGACGACAGCGACTCCATCGACATTTTACGCACGCCGTCCTGTATCGCCTCCAGTTCGCCGCGCAGCACGGCCAGCGGGGTGCGCAGCTCGTGGGAAATATCGGCCATAAACGCGCGCCGCATCTGCTCGTTTTTCTCGAGCGTGATCGCCAGCTGGTTAAAATCCTGCGCCAGCTTGCCGAGCTCGTCTTGGGTATCTACTTTCACGCGGCTGCTAAAATCCCCCGCCGCCAGCTGGTGGGTACCTTTAACCAGTCGTTTAACCGGCGCTAACATACCCCGCGATAGCAGCCAGGTTACCGCAGCGGCCAGTAGCGTGGTGAAGCCCATAATTATCCAGCTGGTTTGGCGCTGCTGTTGATCGAAATTGATATCGGCGTTGCGCGTCAACCTTTCGGCGGGCGTAGAGACGACGGAGCCGACAAACTGACCCTGATACGTCAGCTTGCGGCCGCTGTGGATCAGGTCGGGCGGAATATCCGATTCGGAACCGGCAACGCGCTGATCGGCGGCATCAAGGATCCAGAATTTAGTGCGCCAACCCAGCGGCGGCAGCACCTGACTGGTGCCATCGTTCTGGTCGAAACTGTGCATCATCTGATAGACGGCGCGATCGTTATTTTTAAGAAAATCCCAGTTTCCGTGCATGCCGTACTGCTGCTCGAGATAGTCGGCGATCATCTCCACCCGCTGCTCGTTGCCGTGGCGAATGTAGTCGATAAATCCGCGTTCGAAACTCATGCGAACGCCCCAGTTCATGGTGACCATCACCAGACTACAGGTCAGAAAGATAGCCAGAAACAGCTTGGCGGTAATACCGGGTTTCATGTTTTGCTCGCAGGGTCAGAAGAGGCGGCCGCGTTATGACGGCGATCGGCCAGGGCGTTGGTTCGGGATTCATCGGGCACGCGCGCAAAAATGGCGGCCGGAAGGGCAATAATGACTGACATGCACAGATAGCAGTAAATGAAGGCGCTGTGCATCATCGGCGTGCCCGGTTCGACCTGCTGATGGGCAAACAGGCCAATCAGGATACCCGCCACGCTCACGCCCAAGCTCATTGAAAGCTGCATAATCATCGACAATAAACTGTTTCCGCTGCTCGCAAGGCGTGGCGGCAGATCTTTCAGCGTCAACGTATTCATCGACGAGAAGCGCAGGGAATTGACCATGCCCTGGAAAAACAGCACCACCGGAATCATCCAGTAAGCGCCGTAAATGGCGACCAGCGGCATGCATACCGTGATTACCGACAGCAGCAGCGTGGCGCTCACCAGCGCCCGCCGATAGCCGAGTTTATTGACCAGCCGCACCACGATTCGCTTCATACCCATGCTGCCGAGCACCATCGGGATCATCATCAACCCCGCATGAAAAGGTGAAAATCCGAGGCCGAGCTGGAGAAAAACGGGGGTCATAAAGGGCAGCATGCCGCTGCCGATACGGCCTAGAAAACTGCCGGTCAGGCCAAGGGAAAAGGTCTTAGTGTGAAACAGGCGCAGCGAAAACAGCGCCGATAAATTGCCGCGCGCGTGCAACCAATAGCCGCCGAGGGCCGCAAAACCGGCGATCACCAGCCCCACCAGCATAGGATTCGACAGCCCAAGCCCTTTGCTGCCGTCGAGCGCCAGCGTCAGTGACGCCATACACACCGCCAGCATGAAAAAGCCGCTGATGTCGAAACGGCGAGTCTGCATTTTATAGTTGGGCATCAGCATGATCGTGGCGATCGCGCCCGCAAGGCCGACGGGAAGATTGATCAGGAAGATCCAGTGCCAGCTGGCGTATTGCACCAGAAAGCCGCCGAGCGCGGGACCCATCAGCGGCCCAATCTGGCCGGGCAGCGTCACGAAGGTCATGGCGGCCATATATTCGCTGCGCGGCACGATTTTCAACACCGTTAAACGTCCGACGGGCACCATCATCGCGCCGCCGATCCCCTGCACCACGCGCGACATCACCAGCTGTTGCAAGGTCGTCGACTGCGCGCAGAGCAGCGAACCGAGCGTGAACAGAATAATAGCGGAGAAAAACACCCATTTTACGCCAATCTTATCGGCCAGCCAGCCGCTGGCGGGCAGCATCACGGCGACGGTCAGCACGTAGGCGACCACCACGCTGTGCATTTGCAGCGGATTGACACCCAAACTGGCGGCCATCGAAGGCAGCGCGGTGTTGACGATGGTGGTGTCCAGAGACTGCATAAAGAAGCCGAAAGCAACGATCCACAATTGCCAGCGCACGGAGATGGGTAGGGTGGTGCCTGTTTCCTCGGTCATCGATTCCTGTTACCTGCTTTTTGTAACCTAATGCGTGTTCGTTCATAACGTAATGTCATAACGTAATGATAGTAAACATTTTAAGTTTGACGCACAGAAATCATACGGTCATCGTCGTTCAGTCTACCTAAACTGCCGAGCAAAATAATGGAGGAAATAAGGAGTCCTTTTCATTCTGTGACAATTAATAGCCGTGACGATGACTGAATGTTCCGGCGCTGAAGTGCTAAGGTTAACAGTGCAATTTGCAGCCAAGGCAAATTCTTCATTCAAAGTGAATCATCAGAAAAAGGAGAGCATGATGAGTAAAAGAGAATTGGGTCGTTCCGGTATTGAGGTTCCCGCGCTGACGTTTGGCGGCAACGTGTTCGGCTGGACTATCGACCAATCTACCTCTTTCAGCGTCCTCGATGCGCTATTGGAGCACCAGCTTAATTTCATCGACACGGCAGACGTTTATTCGCGCTGGGCCGAAGGAAATAAAGGCGGGGAGTCGGAAACCATCATCGGTAACTGGCTGAAGAAAAGCGGCAAGCGCGACAAAATCATTCTGGCGACCAAGGTCGGCATGGAAATGGGTGAAGGGCAAAAAGGCCTGTCGCCAACCTATATCCGCCAGTCGGTAGAAAACTCGCTCAAGCGTTTGCAAACGGATTATATCGACCTTTATCAGGCACATAAAGACGACGAAGATACGCCGCTGGCCGATACACTCGCCACCTTCGATCAGTTAGTCAAAGAAGGGAAAGTGCGGGCAATCGGCGCGTCAAACTATAGCGCGACCCGTCTACAAGAGGCGCTAAACGTCTCGAAAGAGCAGGGCATCGCGCGCTATGAAACGCTGCAACCGGAATATAATCTCTACGATCGTCAGGATTATGAGTCAGGTTTGGAGAAGGTGATTACGGAAAATGGTCTCGGGGTCATTAACTATTATTCACTGGCGAGCGGGTTCCTGTCGGGCAAGTATCGCAGCAAGGAAGACGCCAGCAAGAGCAAGCGCGGCGCGGGCGTGGTGGAGAAATATCTCAACGATCGCGGCCATAAAATTCTCAAGGCGCTGGACGACGTAGCCGAGAAGCATCGCGCTTCTCCAACTCAGGTTTCACTGGCCTGGCTTATCGCACGTCCGGGCATCACTGCGCCTATCGTCAGCGCCACCTCGCTGGACCAGCTTAAAGAGCTGTCACTTGCCACCCAGCTCAAGCTTGACCCGCAAGATATCGAAACTCTTAATCAAGCAAGCGCCTATAAGTAAGCTGTTCTTTCTTTAGCATTATCATTTAGCATCATGATTATTAAGTGTTAAAACAGTAAAAAGCGCCGACGAAAGTTTGGCGCTTTTTTATGGCAAAATTTTTAATTTATTAAGCTTATGACAAAAATTTCTTTGAAGATAAGTTGGCAATTTGCTTTTTTGACTCAGCCAAAAGTATCGTTGCCTGCTCAGTGGGAAACCCCAAATCTATGAAAATATTACCGTCGGAAGGAGTAATGTGTCGGGTAGCAGTATCAACCTTTAGCAACGTCCTTTTTTTCCTGCTCACAAATTAATAGTCTTGTACGAATTCTATACAGAATGATGATGAGGTCAATGTGTGCTTGGATAGATGAGCGTTTTATAAGTATTTGAATTTATCGGGCTTGATAAACAAGAAAGGCTCATAAAAATATGAGCCTTTAAACAGCAATTAGCGGTACAGGGTTTGGGCCCAGCGCGCCAGTCCGGCGGTGACGGAGCCGAAATCATTGCCACCGACCAGTGGAATACCCGGCAGCTGTGCCTGCAAAGCGCTGCGCAACAGAGGAGAACGCGCGCTGCCGCCGGTCAGGTAAATCACGTCTGGTTTGATTTCGCTGCTCGCAAGCGCGATGTTAACCTGCTCCTGAATACGTTCCAGCGGCTGGGAGATAGCGTCGCTGAGCTGCTGCTGGCTTATCTCTTCCGCCAAACCGGCTTCGATAAAGTCCAGCGCGGCCGACACGCTCTGGCGCTCGGAAAGCGCAATCTTGCTCTCTTCGGCGGCGCGCACTAAACGATAGCTCAAACGCTGCTGTTGAACCTTAAGCAGGCGCTTAACCTGATCCGGATTAGCCGCGTCGCGAATCATGTCACGCAGCATGCGGCCATTCGCCACGCTGTAGAAATCTTGCTGCGCGGGCACGTCGTTGGTTGCTACGGCATTCCAGAACGGCAGG
Source organism: Rouxiella sp. T17 (assembly GCF_036663475.1). NCBI lineage: Bacteria > Pseudomonadati > Pseudomonadota > Gammaproteobacteria > Enterobacterales > Yersiniaceae > Rouxiella > Rouxiella sp. T17. Next base: position 110,629 of record NZ_JAWUEA010000030.1, read on the forward strand.
GAAGGCATCGCGATGCCTTTTTGTGTTTCGCTACCCATGCCAAACTGTGGCGTCAGCTGTTTGAACGCGGTCATGATGTCGAGATCGTTACCGCCCACGCGGCAGCCACTGTGGCCCAGCAGGCTGTTTTGGCGCTCGGCCTTGTCACGCCAGCTTGGACCCATCAGCAACACTGAGCAGTCAGTCGTACCGCCGCCGATATCCACCACCAGCACCGTTTTGTCTTCCGTTAAGGTTGCTTCAAAGTCCAGACCTGCCGCCACCGGCTCGAACTGGAAGGCGACGTCGCGGAATCCGGCGCGCGCCGCCGCACGTTCAAGAATTCCCTGTGCCTGACGGTTGGCCTCTTCGCCGCCCATCCCCTGGAAGTTAATCGGACGACCAATCACGGTTTGTTCAATCGTCTGCTCGATTACCGATTCGGCCTGGCGTTTGATGTGGAACATCATGGCGCAAACCAAGTCTTCAAACAGGGCAATCTGCTGGGGTTTCAGGCCGTTGGCACCCAAAAACGACTTCGGTGAACGCACGAAGTAGACGTCTTCCGGGTCTTCCATATAGGTCGCAAGCGCAGAGAGGCCAAAGTTAACGCTGTGCGTGTTAACCTGAATGTCTTCTTCGCGATTGAAATTAATGCTGCGACGCAGCAATTGCTGGTTGTCGTCGCTGCCGGTCGGCACTTGCCAGAAACGGTGTAAGCATTCACTTACTGCTTCACGCGTTGGCGCACACAGCATGGAAGGAAGATAGGCACCGCCATTTTCCAGTGCTAAAAGTTCTGCGTTGTTGTCACGCATCACGGCAACGGAGCAGTTCGCCGTTCCGTAGTCAAATCCAATAAACATCACGGTTCCCCATGCCAAAGAAGGGGGGCGACTTTACCGGACTCACCGCCAGCAGGCAAGAACTCAGCTCTCGAGCGCCGGAAATTAGCACAACTCTCTCATTCCAGCGCCTTAGGCCGCTGCATTAATAGGCTTTTGTCGCAGTGAATGAGCCTATTATTTTCGCCGAGTGCCTAATAACTCGGAGCGTCCATAATGGGTTTTATCCTTCACTAATACGCGGATACCTGAAAACTCTGCATTTTCTATCAACGCTTTAATCCCGCAAGCTTCTTGTTGAAATTTACTGTTACGCAGTGAGTTTATTCCGTCATTCCAGGCATGAAGCATATGTTTGGTAAGATCTCGCCATTGCGGCTCATTTTTCGAAGCTTCGACCATCTCTTTACCTGTCTCGACGGCGGATTCGCACAACATTTCTAACATTTCGCTGAAACGTCTTGGCGTTATTCCTAATCGACCATTGAAGAAGCGCTCCAAAGATTTTCTGGCCACCCAAGTTTGTCTACCTTCTATGGACAAAGCGGGCGAATTTTGTGAAAAACGCGGATAGGCCTGAGTCGTTACCAAATCAAAAGCGGGAGTATAGGCAACATCTGCCAATGTGGAATAGAACAAGGCAATATTTTTAGCATGACAATCAGCATTGCGGACAATAAAATTAGTTAAAATTAACCAGCCTAAAGCTTCAGATTGCTCTCTGATTACAGTGCTTGGAAGATATACTTTAGTAGCGTTTAATACTTTTTCCATGGTTGGAGCATATTTTTCGTGAGGCGGCAAACCTAATAAACCACAAGAGTCTTCTAAACCAAATAAAGGCTGCCCATCATCGTCGACGTCAAAACGATCGACCACAAGGATACGTCCATCTTCCGACATAAGGCTCTTTGCAACGGGTGTGACATTCAGTCTTTCGAGTACGCGTAGAGTATAAAACTCGTTAAAACCTAAGAAGGGGGTAAGGTCGTCTGAACCTTTGATAATATGCTGGCGGGTTCTGATTGTAGGTTTACCTACTAAAGGCAAATCCTGTTCTGAAGGTGCAATAAATTTTGGTACCACGCCTGATATGGCTGAGCGAGCATAACGTCGGACCAAAGACTCAAAATGCAGTGTCGAATTATGGCCTTTCAGTAGCTCACTGATTTGCAAAGGTTCATGTTCCGAACCAAGAGTGGCGTCTTGAGGTGTAATCGTTACTCGTCCAATCCCGTTGCCACCGATAACAGCTAAGAGTGATAGATCGGTACCATCTAATAACGGGCCAAACTCTTCGCGAATGACGCCAAGCAAATAGCCTTCCGGCAGGTTCTGGCGAAAAAAAGGATGCAAATCTCTCGGCCATCGCCATGCTTTTTCACGAACGGGCATAGTCAGGCTGATAAAATCGTGCTTGGTGGCTTCTGGTAAATATTGCAGGACATATTCGTCGCGTTCGCGAAATAATGATGCGACTTTTTTTCCCAAGACTTGAACGTCTAATTTCACAATTCATCGCCTTTGCGCTGCTCTTCAAGGATGTCTTCGAGCGTGCGTACATGCCCATTTTTTACGGCTTTAAGGTCGTAACCGGTCGCTTCGAGCAGGCGAATAAGTATCGATACGCTCATGTCTCCTTTGGCTAAAGTTTCCATGCGAGCTACTGTAACGCGGGAAATTCCCGCTTTTGCCGCCAATTCTGCCTGGGATAATCCAGCTTCACGGCGAGCATTTTTAACTAAAGTGGCAACATCGAATAGCGTTGTCAAATGTAGCTCCTAGGATACATAAAACAGAATAATCGCTTAAATGTAACTTGTGAGATACATAAAGGAAAGGTGTTTGTTTATTTATTAAACAAATTGAAATTTCGAGCACAACTCTCTCATTCCAGCGCCTTAGGCCGCTGCATTAATAGGCTTTTGTCGCAGTGTTCTTCTATTACCGTCCACTTCAACTACCGTCCTCTTCTACTACTAGGCTCTTCTGCTAAAGTTAAGAAGCTTTTTGAACGGATTGATTCGCTAGGTTTTAGACTAGCCGCTGCACAATAGTGGCTTACATTGAAAAGGATCGCGTCGGTGCAGAACATTCAGCATTCTCCTTCTAATACTTGCTCTTATTTTCTTCCTTATACAGCGCCTTATGACTGGACGTAGATGACCCCCTTTTTAGGGGCGAGGGCGCTGGCGGGTATCGAGCATTTTGAGCATCACGAAAACGGGACTGTGACGTATCGCCGCACTCTGTCACTTTCGATTGAAAATGAAATCGTGACCGGCTGGCTGACGTGGCAGCCTCTACCCGAGCAAAATGTTGTCGCGCTCGTGCTTTCTCCCTCTTTGGATATTCATCGCGACGCAGTTATTAAACGCGTCAGGAACCTGCTCGATTTAGACGCCGATCCGCAGCAGATAGCAGAAACGCTGGGGCCGCTGGTGGGTGAGTCGGCGGGATTACGGCTGCCTGGTGCTATCGACAGTTTTGAGCTCACCGTCAGGGCAATTCTGGGCCAGCTGGTTAGCGTCAAGATGGCGGCAACGTTTTGCGCCCGACTGGCCGAGCGTTGGGGCGAGCCCATTAACACGCCCTTCGCCGAGCTTACGCGGCTGTTTCCGACGCCTGCTCGTATCGCCACATTAAACGTCGACGATTTACGCGCCATCGGCGTGCAGGCCAAACGCGCGGCGTGTCTGATCAACGTGGCGCGAGCCGTGCGCGATGGCGAGCTGCCGTTATATAGCATTCAAGATACGGGGGAGGGGATTAAGCAGCTGATCGCCATGCCGGGCATCGGCGCGTGGACGGCCAACTACATCGCCATGCGCGCATGGGGCGAAAGGGATATCTTTTTACATAGCGACTATTTAATTAAGCAAAGGTTTCCAAATATGACACCCGCGACAATTAATCGTTACGCGAAAATATGGAAACCCTGGAGAAGTTACGCAACGTTACTTATTTGGAATAATGCGAATTGGAAACTAAAATAATCATTTGTTAAATTTAATGATAACAAATGTTATCCCACAGTATCCGCAAGGATAAATATATTAAATAAATGAAATCCTATTTACATTAATAGGATTTGAAATCAAAAAACCGCACAAAGTGGCCGAAAGTTTTTTAACTTTCTAAAGAAATACACGTACAATTCATGCGAATCGAAATTGTCTCTACAGCATTAGGTTGAACGTGTCTTTAATCCAGATCAATTCCTCTCGAAGTTTCTCGCCTGCGTGGTGGGGTATCTTCGCGATCCTGATAGTGTTGTTTGCTCCGGCCATCTCGCGATCGCCTGAACACTCGACTCTGGGCGCCGAGAATTCGTCAGTCATGACGGGCTCTGTAGCGGGATTTGACTCGGCTGAAAATCGCGTGGCTGCAACGGGCATGAAAGACCATCAGTCATCAATCTCAGACCAACTTGGCCACATGCAAATGCAGCTGAACGCGTCGGCGAATGATGTCTCGGTGCATGAAGATTTATCCTGTTCTTATTGCGGAATCATCGATCAGTTGGTTGCTATCAACCTTGATGATTCATTGCTTCAATGGCCGGGTATCTTTAGCGCTTTTATATCCAGAGAATATTTCGATTTTCCGCTGTTTGACTTTATTAAGCAGTCGGAGTTTCAACCCCGCGCACCACCTTTTAATTGATCACCTGCGTTTATACATACAGACATCGTGCTATATCGTGGATTTCCACACCAGGATTTTACAAAGCAGTAACTTTATTTTTAATTTTAGTCAAAGAGTGAAGGCGCTATTTGTGCCGAAACTGGTGCGACTTTTTTTTGAACAAACTGACTGTCTGTCTTATGAAACTTTCTATGCAATCTGAGGTAATGCCATGTTTGGCTTAACTGCACTGGATCTTGCAAGGACCCAGTTCGCCTTTACAGTGTCGTTTCACATTATTTTCCCAGCGATCACCATCGGTCTGGCAAGTTTTCTGGCTGTGCTCGAAGGGCTCTGGCTGAAAACCAAGCAGGACGCGTATCGTGACCTTTATCACTTCTGGTCCAAAGTCTTTGCCGTAAACTTCGGCATGGGCGTGGTTTCCGGTCTGGTTATGGCTTACCAGTTCGGCACCAACTGGAGCGGATTCTCCGACTTCGCCGGTAACATCACGGGTCCCCTGTTGACCTATGAAGTGCTGACGGCGTTCTTCCTGGAAGCCGGCTTCCTAGGCGTAATGCTGTTCGGCTGGAACCGTGTTGGACCTGGTCTGCACTTCTTCTCTACCTGCATGGTAGCGTTGGGGACCATCTTCTCCACTTTCTGGATCCTGGCGTCAAACAGCTTCATGCACACGCCTCAGGGTTACAGCATTGTTAACGGCCTGATTGTGCCGGTTGACTGGCTGAAAGTTATCTTCAACCCGTCGTTCCCGTTCCGTCTGATGCACATGAGCGTGGCAGCCTTCCTGGCTTCTGCTTTCTTTGTTGCTTCTGCTGCGGCGTACCACCTGCTGCGCGGCCACGATAACGCGGCAACCCGCAAGATGTTCTCGATGGCACTGTGGATGGCGCTGATCGTCTCTCCTATTCAGGCATTCCTGGGCGATGCCCACGGTCTGAACACCCTGAAATATGAGCCGGCGAAAATCGCAGCGATCGAAGGTCACTGGGAAAACACCGACAACAAACCTACGCCGCTGGTGCTGGTAGGTTGGCCGGACATGAACGCCGAAGAGACCAAGTACAAGATTGAGATCCCGGCTTTGGGAAGCCTGATTCTGACGCACAGCCTGACGCATCAGATCCCTGCGCTGAAATCTTTCCCGAAAGAAGACCGTCCTGATTCAACCATCATATTCTGGTCATTCCGCATCATGGCGGGTCTGGGTATGCTGATGATTCTGTCTGGTTTCGTCGGTCTGTGGTTGCGTCGTCGCGGTACTATGTACAGCAACAAAACCTTCCTGCGCTTTATGCTGCTGATGGGTCCTTCGGGTCTGATTGCGCTGCTGGCGGGTTGGTTCACCACTGAAGTGGGGCGTCAGCCGTGGGTTGTTTATGGCCTGCAACGCACCAAAGACGCGGTTTCCGCGCACGGTGTCGTGCACATGAGCATCACGCTGGTGGCATTCGTGGTTATCTACTGCTCCGTATTCGGTGTGGGCTACGCCTACATGATGCGTCTTATCAAGAAAGGCGTGCAAACTCACGAAGGCGAAGTTCACGAGCACGGCGGTCCGGGTCAGCAACGTACTCCGGCGCGTCCTCTGTCTGCAGTCGATGTTAAACTAGATTCCGGGAGCAAATAATGGGTATCGATTTACCGTTGATTTGGTTCGTTATCATCATTTTCAGCATCATGATGTACGTGGTGATGGATGGTTTCGACCTTGGTATTGGTCTGCTGTTTCCGTTTGCGAAAAAGAGCGAAGACCGCGACGTTATGATGAACACCGTTGCCCCTGTCTGGGATGGCAACGAAACCTGGCTGGTTCTGGGCGGCGCTGGCATGTACGGTGCTTTCCCGCTGGCCTACTCGGTTATCCTTGATGCGCTGGCCATGCCGCTGACTATCATGCTGTTCGGCCTGATTTTCCGTGGTGTTGCCTTTGAATTCCGTTTCAAGGCGAGCGAAGAGAAGCGTCACATCTGGGACAAATCCTTCATCGGCGGTTCTATCGTTGCGACCTTCTGTCAGGGCGTGGTGCTGGGTGCTTTCATCGACGGTATGCCGGTTGTTAACCGCGTTTACGCCGGTGGCGCGATGGACTGGCTGACGCCGTTCACCGTGTTCTGTGGTCTGGGTCTGATCGTGGCGTACGCGCTGCTCGGCAGCACCTGGCTCATCATGAAGACTCAGGGCAGCCTGCAAAAGCGTATGCACGACCTGACTAACCCGCTGTTGCTGGCTCTGCTGGTGGTGCTGGCTATCGTCAGCGTCTGGACGCCAATGTCTCACGCCGACATCGCACACCGCTGGTTCAGCCGTCCTAACCTGTTCTGGTTCCTGCCAGTGCCGGTATTGGTGCTGCTGGTTTCCTTCTGGTTGATGAAAGCGGTAAACCGCAATGCGCATTACACGCCGTTCCTGCTGACTCTGGCTCTGGTATTCCTGGGTTATAGCGGTCTGGGCATCAGCGTGTGGCCGAACATCATTCCACCGTCCATCTCTTACTGGCAGGCGGCTTCGCCTCCGGAAAGTCAGGGCTTTATTCTGGTTGGCGCGCTGTTCATCATCCCAATCATTCTGGTTTATACTTTCTGGAGCTACTACGTGTTCCGTGGAAAGGTAACGCCGGATCAGGGTTATCACTGATAGTTTTTAGCGAAAAGCGAAAAAACGAGAGTGAATGAATAGAAGGGGCGGGCTTGGCCTCGCCCCTTTTTTAAAATGACCGAGGTAATAACATGAAACCGATGATTCAAAAGATGGATGACAACACTGTTCCGGCGGCCAACGTGCCGTTCTGGAAAAAAGTCTCTTGGCTGGTGCTGATTTACGGCGGCAGCGTGCTGGCTCTGTTTGTCGTCGCGACGGCGTTCCACGTGCTGATGTTTGCTGCGGGCATGCGTACTCACTAAGCGTTCTCACTCATAAAGCAGAACGCCGCGATGGCTGCAAGTATGTTGGCATCACCGACATCGCTCCCTGATTTAACAGGGAGCGGCTTGCCGAACTTGAAGATGAAGAGTTAAAGGTGAAGACAGCGAAAGTTACAGCAGGAAAATCGTTGCCAGACCCAGGAAGATAAAGAAACCGCCGGTGTCGGTCAGCGCAGTAATCATCACGCTGGAGCCCAACGCCGGGTCGCGTCCGAGGCGCACCATCGTCAGCGGAATCAATACGCCCATCAACGCGGCGACCAGTAAATTCAGCACCATCGCCAGCGTCATTACCGCACCCATCGCCAGATTGCCGTACAGCAACCACGTCACGACGCCCATTAATCCGCCCCAAATCAGGCCGTTAATCAACGCTACGCCCAGCTCACGCAGCAGCAGGAAAGGCATATTGCCGACCTGAACCTGATGCAGCGCCAAACCGCGCACGATCATGGTAATCGTCTGATTGCCCGTGTTGCCGCCAATGCCCGCAACAATCGGCATCAACGCCGCAAGTGCGACCAATTGAGAAATGGTGTTTTCGAAAAGTCCTATTACCCGTGACGCCACAAAGGCGGTGCAAAGGTTGATAGCCAGCCACGCCCAGCGATTTTTCACCGCCTTGCCAACCGGCGAGAAGACGTCTTCTTCCGGGCTCAGGCCGCCCATGCGGCGAATATTGTTATCGGAATCTTCGTTAACGAAATCAACGATGGACTCGACGGTCAGCCGGCCCATCAGCTTGTGTTTTAAATCAACCACGGGCGCGGTGATAAGGTCGTAACGCTCAAAGGCACCGGCGGCGTCATCGGCCTTGTCGTAAGGACTGAAGCTAGTGGGGTCATCGTTCATCACTTCCGACACGCGTTTCAGCGGCGGACTCAGCAATACCGTGGTCAACGGCAGCTCGCCCAGCAGCTGATTATGGCGATCGGTAACAAACAGCTTATCGCTGCCTTTTGGTATGATTTTCCGCAAGCGTAAATAACGCTGCACGGTAGCAAGCGTAACGTCGGGGCGAATGGTCAACAGCTCGAAATCCATGATACGGCCCACGGACTCTTTGGTGAATTTCATTACCTCGCGGACTTTGTCGCGCTGGCGCGGTTCCAAAGAGGTCAGCACGCGGCCGGTCAAATCGCGCGGCAGATATTCGGCGAGATAAACTTGATCATCGAGGTCGAGCAGCGAAATCGCCCGCAGCAGATCTTTGTCGCTCATCTCCTCAATCAGGCTGTCCCACACCGTTTCGGAAACTTCAACCAGCGCCTTACCGCGTTTTGAGGTCTCAACCAGGCTCCACAGCGCCAGTCGCTGGCGTTCGGGCAGGGCTTCAAGAATATCGGCAAGGTCGGCGGCATGCAGAGTCGCGACGTTGGCGCGCAGATCGGCGGTTTGATCCATCAACAATGATTCGCTGATATCTTTCGGCTTTTCGCCAAGAATGCTGTCGGCTAAATCATCGTTGTTATTAAGCAGTAAATCGAGAATATGATGGCGAACTTCGGCCAATTTCTGGGAATGGGATTGCTGTTTTGCTGCAAACATTCAGAGTCCTTCTGCTATCTGGAAACTAAAATAGTGCGTAACAAAACAACAGGAGGATGACAATCAGGGCGTCTTATCCGGCTGATTTTTTTGAGAAACGGGCGCAGTGACTTGCTCATGCTGTGCCTGTTTCTGGCTTTGATGATGAGAATACGACCCTATCCCGGCGTAAATAATTCGGCCAATCAAGATAATAAAACTTATCGCCAGAACGATTTTTGTCATCTTCATGTTATTTTTATTACGCATAATGGCATCTTAAGTATATAGCATCCCTGCATTTTTTCCGGTTTCTGTTGTCACTGGCGAACATCTCGCAAAAGCTGACGACCCGAAAGCGCCTACGCTTCTGTCTGTTCGTCTGCCTCTTCTTCCAGCATTAACTTCCAGCCGGTGACGTCGCTCCAGTAAGCCTGCTCGCGTTCGAAATCCAACTGCACCAGATTATTCTGCGCCATAAAACCGGCCGGAAAACGCAGCGTCCAATGATTGTCGTCGGTATGCAAACGCAGCGTTTCAGGCTGAGTGGTGGACTGACGCTGATTGTTCAGCAGCGCGCCAAGACGCAACAGCTGAATTAGCGGCAAATAGTGCTTCTTTTTGAACAGGTTAAGACGTGGTAGATCGTCGAGACGAATCGCCTTGCGCTGAAAACGAACCAGCGTCGCCAGCAGTGTTTGCTGCTCTTGAGTGAAGCCCGGCAGGTTTGAATTCTGCAAAATATAGGCCGAATGGCGATGCATGCCGCTGTGATTAATACCCAGCCCGACTTCGTGCAGCATCGACGCCCATTTCAGCAGCGCTTCGAGCTGTGGCTGAGCCAAAGTTGGATTTTGCGCCAGCCATTGGGTGTAGAGCGCTTCCGTGGTTTCAAGCACGCGTCGCGCCTGTTCACGGTCGATATTATAGTGATCGGCCAGACTTTTGGCGGTGCGGCTGCGAATGTCCTGATGACGGAAACGGCCTTCCATCTCATACAGTACGCCTTCGCGCAGCGCACCGTCAGAGAGACGTAACTCCTTGATAGCCAAGGCATCGAACACGCCGCACAGAATTGCTAACCCCGGCACAAACACCGATTGTCGGTCTTCCGACAGCCCCGGCAGGCTCAGCGCGGAGAAGTTTTTATATTTCAGCACTTCATCGGCGAGCATTTCCAGCCTTTCGGCGGTGATCAGGCCATCTTTTTCGCCCATTTCCACCAGCACTTCGTGAGTGGCTTTAATCGTTCCCGACGCGCCCAGCGCGTATTGCCAACCCTGCAAACGATACTGCCACGCCAGCGTTTCGAGCTTTTGCGCGGCGGCCAGACGAGCTCGTTTAAAATTACTGCGGCTGATTTCGCCACCCCGGAAGAACTGCTGAGCAAAGCTGACGCAGCCCATACGGCGGCTTTCTGCCAGAAGCGGTTCGAAATCTTCACCGATGACCAGCTCGGTCGAGCCGCCGCCGATATCAATCACCAGCTTGCGGCCTTTTTCGGGCTGAGTGTGCTCAACGCCCATGAAAATCAGTCGCGCCTCTTCCTGACCGGAAATGATTTCGATCGGATAGGGAATGACCTCGGCGGCGCGTTTCAGAAACTCTTCGGCATTGACAGCCTGACGCAGTGAGTGCGTGCCCACAATGGTGACGTTGGCCTCGGGGAAGCCCTGTAGACGCTCGGCAAACAGCGCCAGACAGTCGAGCCCGCGTTGAATCGCCTCTTCGCTTAATCTGCTTTGACTGTCTAATCCGTCGGCGAGATGGACGCGCTGCTTAAGCCGCCCCAATACCTGAAGCGCGCCGTTAACGACGCGGGCGATTACCATATGAAAGCTGTTCGACCCAAGATCGATAGCAGCAATTTCCTGAGGCTTTGGGGTCATCGGACTGTTTAAGGGCATTTTTTTAACTCCAAAGATCAGGCTGGATCAGCCGATTTGTTCTGATTAACCCAGGGTTGAGTGCCAGGTTCTTGATTATCGTTTTCAAAATTCTTCAAATATTCGTAGATAGCCGTTTGTGCGCGCACTTTGCGGCGATTTCCGCGTGGAACATAACGGTTACTGAGTTCTTTATCAATAGATCTCGCTTTCACTGTGTCGCTAAACTGAATAGCCAGCAGGTCCAGCAACCGCTGCTTGATGCGCGGATCGAGAATGGCGACGGCCACTTCGATTCGATAATCAATATTACGCGTCATCCAGTCGGCGGAAGAGAGAAACACTTTCTGATCGCCATTGTTTTCGAAAACGTAAACCCGATCGTGTTCCAGATAACGGTCAACGATGCTGGTGACCTGAATGTTTTCGCTAATTCCGGCTAAATTGGGGATGAGCGAGCACATACCGCGGATCAGCAGGCGAATTTTCACTCCAAATCCTGAGGCGGCGTACAGCCGGTCGATCAGCCCTTTATCAACCAGATTATTGATTTTCAGAGAAACTCCGGCGGGTAATCCGGCCTGAGCATTGGCGATTTCCTGATCGATCAGGGCATAAAGCATGCTGCGCGAATTTTGCGGCGAGACCATTAAGTGTTCGAAAGTGACGGGCCGATAAGGATTTTCGATGAAGTTAAACACGCGGCGAACTTCATTGGTTATCCGCGAATCGGCGGTCAGCAAAGAGTAGTCAGTGTAAAGGCGGGCGGTTTTTTCGTTAAAGTTGCCCGTACCAATATGAGCATAGCGGACAATTTCGTCTTCTTCGCGACGGGAAATAAGAAACAGCTTGGCGTGAATTTTCAGTCCAGGCGCGGAGAAAATCACGTGAACGCCCGCCTCGGTGAGACGTTTGGCCCAGTGAATATTGGCCTCTTCGTCGAAACGCGCCTGCAGCTCAACCACCACCGTCACTTTTTTGCCGTTGTGCGCGGCGTGGATCATCGATTCGATAATCCGCGAATCTTTGGCTACGCGATAAATATTGATTTTGATCGAAAGCACGTTAGGGTCGAAGGCGGCCTGACGCAGCAATTCGAGTACGTGTTCGAAAGTGTAATAAGGATAATAGAGCAACACGTCCTGCTGGCGAATGGCGGCGAAACCGTTGCGGAAATTATCGAACCACAGGTGGCGCAGGCGCGTCATCGGGCGATAAACCATATTCGCTTTGCCAACGTTCGGGAAGCTGATGAAATCCTTGAAGTTGTGGTAACGCCCGCCCGGAATCACCGAATCATAGTTCGAGATCCCCAGCTTTTCGCGCAGCAGTTCGACCATTTCGTCGGGCATATCGCGCTGATAAACAAAACGCACCGGCTCGGCGGTCAGGCGCTGTTTCAGGCTCGAGGACATCAGTTCCAGCAGGCTGGATTCCATCTCCGTGACCAGATCGTATTCGGCGTCGCGCGTCATCTTCATCGAATAGGCGTTGAGCGCGTCGTAGTCGAAGAAGCCCTTAAAAATATCATCGAGACAGTAGCGCAGAATGTTATCTAGTAGAATCATGGGCTTGCGGCGACGCGGCGCTTCGGGCGGCAGATTCACAAAACGCGGCACTTTATCAGACGGAATTTCGAGCAGCGCGTAATCAATCTTTTCGCCGCGAATAATTTCCACCGCCAGATAGGTGTAATCATCTTTCAGAAACTGCACCAGATTGGTTTCCTGATTGACCAGAATCGGGGTAATAAACTGGCGCAGATGATGTTTGAAATATTGGCGCAGCCAGGCTTGCTGGTTTTCGGAAACCTGCCTTTCGTTAATCAGGAAGATTTGGTTACGGGCCATTTCGAGCAGCAAATCGTTATACAGGCTGTCGAACTCCTGATCGATACGCATCACCTTGGCCTGGATCTTTTTGAGTAGATGGCGGGAAGCACCGATAAAACCCTGTTCTTCACTGATCAGGATGCGGCGTTTCAAGTCGGCAAAACGAACTTTATAGAATTCATCGAGGTTGTTGGAGTAAATGCCGAGAAAACGCATGCGCTCAATCAGAGGATTACTCTTGTCGGCCGCTTCCTGCAAAACCCGTTCATTAAAAGATAACCAACTCAATTCTTTATCTATATACAGCTTTTCCTGACCCATTTTAGCTCCGTTCATTTAGCCTGAAACCTGGCCCATCAAGGCGCATTCCGGCCCGCGCAGCTTTTAGGGAGAGGGCCTAGTATCACCCCTCATTATTGCGAGACTCTTACAACAAAGTCCAATAAAACCAGATTGATAAACCGTGATGAAAATGCTGGTCGTTTAATGTGCTCTTATTGCGAAGGGCTTTCGAAAACTATTCTGTTTTTAAAACCATTCTGTTTTTAAAACCATTCTCTTTTCTGAAACTATTTTTTTTATGAAACTGTTTATTTTGTGAAGCTGGTTCTTTTATAAAACTACAGCACGCCAGCGCCGAGTGCGTCGAGGGGAGCACCGCTATCTTTTTTGTTTTTATAACGGAGCAGGAACTCTGGCTGGAAGATGCACATCCGAATCACGCTGCGATATTCGCCATTAACAAAGAATTCGTCTTTCAGTTCGGCCTCAATTTCGAAGCCGAGTTTTTTGTAGATATGCATCGCCTTGTCATTCTCTTTATCAACGATCAGGCACAGTTTGTTGAGATTGAGCACGCAAAACGCGTAATCCATTGCCAGCGCGGCGGCTTCGCTCGCGTATCCCTGACCTTGATAAGCAGGATCGATGATTATCTGAAACTCGGCGCGACGGTGAATGTGGTTAATTTCAACCAGCTCAACCAGACCCACGCGATTGTGATCGGCTTCGGTGATAAAACGCCGCTCGCTTTGGTCATGAATGTGTTTGCCGTAAAGATCCTCAAGCTCGACGAAGGCTTCATAAGGTTCTTCAAACCAGTAACGCATAACGTTGGCGTTATTATTGAGGCGATGGACAAACATCAGGTCGTCTTTTTCCAATGGACGTAGCCTGATGCGAAGTGAACTGAACATGATGCTTCCTTAATGTTCTATAACTCTTTGATAAGAATGCGCTAAAAAACGCCATAAAAAAACCGGCGCGCGGCCGGTTTTAGGAGGATGAACGAAACAGGCGCGCGTTATTCTGCGGCGTGACCCTGAGCGGGAACGACCTGTCCGTCAAGCATGACCTTGCCATCCAGCAATGTTAAACGCCCGTCAACAAACCAACTGACAACCAGCGGATAAATATCATGCTCCTGATGCTGCACGCGTTCATGTAAATCGTCCGCGCTGTCATCTTCGAATACCGGCACCTTGGCCTGCAAAATGACCGGACCCCCATCAAGCTCCTGAGTGACAAAATGCACGGAAGTGCCGTGTTCGGCATCCTGATTGTCGATGGCTTTCTGATGAGTGTGCAATCCGGGATATTTTGGCAGCAGGGAAGGGTGGATATTGATCATTCGGCCTGCGTATCGCGCAACGAATTCGTCGCTGAGAATGCGCATATAACCGGCGAGAACCACTAGATCGGGCTGGTAAGCATCGATTTCATCGGCAAGGGCGGCGTCAAATGCCACGCGATCGGCATAGGATTTCGGGTCAAGCGCGTGAGCGGGAATGCCCGCAGACTGCGCGCGTTCAAGACCGTAGGCCGACGCTTTATTACTGAAAACGGCAGAGAGAGTCGCATTGATACGTCCCTGCTCACAAGCATCGATAATCGCCTGCAAGTTGCTTCCCGCACCAGAAACTAAAACCACAATCCTTTTCATTTTACCTTCGCTCTTGACGCTAAACTACAACGCCAATACGTGATGTAGAGGCGTTGTAGAGCACAACATTACTTGATGATGACGCGTTCTTCGGAATCGGAGGCTTTGATGCTACCGATAACCCAGGCTTGCTCGCCGTTGTCGTTGAGCAGGGTAATAGCCTGATCCGCCAGTTCTGCAGGCAGGGCAATCAGCATGCCCACGCCGCAGTTGAACGTGCGGTACATTTCGTGGCTGCTCACGTTGCCGTTCTGCTGCAACCAACCGAACACGTCAGGCCATTTCCAGCTTGATTCGTCGATGATTGCCTGGGTGTTGTCCGGCAGTACGCGCGGAATGTTTTCCCAGAAGCCGCCGCCGGTCAGGTGGCAGATAGCGTGAACGTCTACGTTTTCAATCAGTTTAAGGATTGATTTTACGTAGATTTTGGTTGGCTCGAGCAGGTGATCGGCCAGCGGTTTGCCTGCCAGATCGGTCGTCAGCGGGTCGGCCTTGCTGACTTCAAGAATTTTGCGAACCAGAGAGTAGCCGTTTGAGTGCGGGCCACTTGACGCCAGCGCGACCAGAACGTCGCCGTCCTGTACTTTGCTGCCATCAATGATTTCTGATTTCTCTACTACGCCGACGCAGAAACCTGCCACGTCGTAGTCATCGCCGTGGTACATGCCCGGCATTTCTGCGGTTTCACCACCGACCAGTGCACAGCCAGACTGCTTGCAGCCTTCAGCGATACCGGTGATGACGCTGGCTGCGGTGTCCACATCCAGTTTGCCCGTCGCGTAATAATCGAGGAAGAACAGCGGCTCAGCGCCCTGTACTACCAGATCGTTGACACACATGGCGACCAAATCGATACCAATGGTATCGTGGCGTTTTAAATCCATTGCCAGACGCAGCTTGGTGCCAACGCCGTCGGTTCCCGAAACCAGCACGGGTTCACGATATTTTTGCGGCAGCGCGCACAGGGCACCAAAACCACCCAGTCCGCCCATGACTTCTGGACGACGAGTCTGTTTTACTACACCTTTGATGCGGTCTACCAATGCGTTACCTGCATCGATGTCCACACCTGCGTCTTTATAGCTGAGAGAGGTCTTATCGGTCACTGCGGAATCCCCACGACGTATGCGTTTTGTGGCTACTGTTGAAAACTGGAAGCTTGAAGCGCGCTAATTCTAACAGCGCAGGCAAACGTTTGCGAGAGGTCTCGTTATGTTTCTCTATCTATACTCAAATTACCCTGATGTCAGCCGTTCGCGACAGGAAGTGCGAATCCATTGATCCGTATCAGGCTAATGGCGCTAGCGTTGCTTATAAAAGAGGTTATAATCACGCGATTTTTTTGGTCGGTAGCCTTTGGAGAAAGAAAAAATGAAGATCGTTGAAGTGAAACACCCGCTGGTAAAACACAAGTTGGGACTGATGCGTGAAAACGATATCAGCACTAAACGCTTTCGCGAACTCGCTTCCGAGGTAGGCAGTTTACTGACTTACGAAGCCACCGCAGACCTTGAGACCGAAACGGTCACCATCGAAGGTTGGAACGGTCCGGTTGAAGTCGATCAGATTAAAGGCAAGAAAATTACCGTGGTGCCTATTTTGCGTGCCGGTCTGGGCATGATGGAAGGCGTGCTGGAGCACGTGCCGAGCGCGCGTATCAGCGTGGTGGGCGTTTACCGTGATGAAGAAACTCTGCAACCGGTGCCTTACTTCCAGAAGCTGGCCTCTAATATAGAAGAGCGCATGGCGCTGGTGGTTGACCCGATGCTGGCGACCGGCGGCTCAATGATTGCCACCATCGACCTGCTGAAAAAAGCGGGCTGCCAGAGCATTAAGGTGCTGGTGCTGGTTGCCGCGCCGGAAGGCCTTGCCGCGCTAGAAGCCGCGCACCCTGATATCGAGTTGTACACCGCCTCTGTCGATCAGGGATTAAATGACAAGGGGTACATTATTCCTGGTCTCGGCGATGCCGGTGATAAAATATTTGGTACTAAATAAACAGTAAGCAGCCGGCTCTCATGAGTCGGCTTTTTTTTACTCGTCAAACTTCGAGCCGACTCCGGTCGAATTAATTAAAGAATTACAGACTCACTATTTTCCAGAGGATCAGTCGATGACCCGTCGTGTTATTGGGGTGAGCGAGCGCCCGCCGCTCTTGCAAACCATTCCCCTCAGTTTCCAGCATCTGTTTGCCATGTTCGGCGCAACGGTGCTGGTGCCTATTCTGTTTAAAATCAATCCGGCGACGGTGCTGCTGTTCAACGGCATCGGCACCTTGCTCTATCTGTTTGTCTGTAAAGGCAAGATTCCGGCTTATCTGGGTTCGAGCTTTGCCTTTATATCGCCGGTGCTGCTGCTGTTGCCGATGGGCTATGAGGCGGCGCTGGGCGGCTTTATCGTCTGCGGACTGCTGTTTTGTCTGGTGGCGTTGATTGTTAAAAAGGCCGGAATTGGCTGGATTAACGTGATGTTTCCGCCGGCGGCGATGGGCGCGATTGTCGCGGTTATCGGCCTTGAGCTGGCGGGCGTGGCGGCCAATATGGCGGGCCTGCTGCCTGCGGATGGTGTTGCAGCTGACAGCACGACCGTGACGATTTCAGTGGTGACGCTGGCCGTTACCGTGCTGGGTTCGGTGCTGTTCCGCGGTTTTCTGGCGATCATCCCGATTTTGATTGGCGTGCTGGTGGGTTACGCGCTGGCCTATTTCATGGGCGTGGTTGACGTTTCGGCCATCGAAAACGCCCACTGGTTTGCGCTTCCAACCTTTTATACGCCGCGCTTCGAGTGGGTCGCCATTCTGACCATTCTTCCGGCCGCACTGGTGGTCATTGCCGAGCACGTGGGCCATTTGGTGGTGACCGCGAATATCGTCAAGAAAGACCTTCTGCGCGACCCGGGTTTGCATCGCTCGATGCTGGCCAACGGGCTTTCGACCATGCTCTCCGGTTTCTTCGGCTCGACGCCAAACACCACGTACGGCGAAAATATCGGCGTAATGGCGATAACCAAGGTTTACAGCACCTGGGTTATCGGCGGCGCGGCGATTCTCGCGATTCTGCTGTCGTGCGTTGGCAAGCTGGCGGCGGCGATTCAGGCCGTGCCCGTGCCGGTGATGGGCGGCGTGTCGCTATTACTTTACGGGGTGATCGGCGCGTCCGGTATTCGCGTGCTGATTGAGTCGAAAGTCGATTACAACAAGCCGAAGAACCTGATTTTGACCTCGATCATTCTGATTATCGGCGTGAGCGGCGCGAAGGTGCACATCGGTGCGGCCGAGCTGAAAGGCATGGCGCTAGCGACCGTGGTGGGCGTATTCCTGAGTCTGCTGTTTAAATTAATTGATGTTTATCGCGGCGAAGAAGAGATTATCGACGTGCCGGACGAGCGTGATCCGCCGTCAGTCTGATCCTTGCCGATCGTCGAAAAAGGCGGGCAGAGTGCGCTTTGCCCGCTGACTCGGCGGATTAACAGGCGTTTAGCGCGTCGAAAGTTCAACTCTTCGCGGATCCTATGATAGAATTCCACGATTAATTATTTGTCCTGACATTTGTCTGATCCACGCCAGTTTTGGTTGAGGTGCTTCTGAATACGCCGGCACAGCTTTCCCTGCCACTTTATCTTCCCGATGACGAAACCTTTGCCAGTTTTTATCCGGGAGAGAACACCTCGCTGCTCTCCGCTATTCAAACTGCGTTGCAGCAAGAGCATGGCACCTACATCTATTTCTGGTCGCGCGAAGGCGGCGGTCGCAGCCATTTGCTGCACGCGGCCTGCGCCGAACTCTCCCTGCGTGGCGAAGCGGTCGGCTATGTTCCCCTCGATAAACGCGCCTATTTCGTGCCGGAAGTGTTAGACGGCATGGAGCAGCTGGCGCTGGTCTGCATCGATAATATCGAAGGCATTGCCGGTGACGAAGCCTGGGAAGCCGCCGTTTTTCATCTCTATAATCGCATTCTCGAAACGGGTCGCACGCGGCTGTTTATTACCGGCGATCGCCCGCCGCGTCAGCTGAATCTCGGCCTGCCAGACTTGGCATCGCGCCTCGACTGGGGGCAAATTTACCGTTTGCAGCCGCTTTCCGACGACGAAAAATTACAGGCGTTGCAGGTGCGCGCCAAGCTGCGCGGCTTCGAGCTGCCCGAAGACGTAGGGCGCTTCCTACTGAAACGTCTCGATCGCGAGATGCGCACCCTGTTTATGACCCTCGACCAGCTCGACCGCGCGTCGATCACTGCCCAGCGTAAATTAACGATCCCTTTCGTCAAAGAGACCCTAAATCTTTAGCGCTAGCGTGCAAATTTCCTGATAATCACAGGATTTCCAGCACGTTTTGCGGCGGACGGGACGGCCCAGCCGCGCCTTGCCGTTGGCGACGACGATAGGGCGCTCGAGCAGGCGCGGACTGTCGGCGATGGCCTGCAACAGCTGCTCCTCGCTTACGCCCTGATCGCCAAGATTCTTCTCTTTATAGACCTCTTCGCCCGTACGCATCATCTCGCGCGCCGACGAAAATCCCAGCTTCTGTTGCAACTCTTTTAATGTATCGAGAGAAGGCGGCGTTTCGAGATACAGAATCACATCAGGCTTGAGGCCTTTGCCTTCCAGCAGCTCCAGCGTTTCACGACTTTTGCTGCAACGGGGATTGTGGTAAATCGCGACATCGTGTTCCATTAACTTCTCCTTTTATTATTTTGTGACCTTAACTTTTTAAATTCTCACCCTTTCAAATAGGGCGCAAAACGTTTTTGCAGCTGACGCAGCTGGTCAATTCGCGCGTCGTAGCGTGCCTGATCCAGACTGCCGAGTTTCGATTGCGCGCTGGCGTCGCTCAACATGCTGATCGCCTGATCGAAACGCCCGACCAGCGCCATACTTTCGGCGCGCGTCGCCAACTCCTGCGCGCGCAACCCTTGCTGCGCCACCGACTGGGTCAGTAAATCCCAGCCGTTAGGATCGTCGGGATGAGCATAAGTGTAGCGGTAAAGCAGCCGACTGGCCTTCGCCAGCTCATTGCCCTGCACGTAGGCGTTGGCCAGATTAAGCTGCAACACGGCACTTTTGCTGGTCGCCGCGTTGGCTTTTTCCAGCCGGGCGATGGCCTGTGGCGCGTGTTTCTGGTCGACGTCGATATCGGTCAGCAGGTCGAGATACCAGACATTGCCCGGGTCTTTATTCAGCATCGGCTCAAGAATATTTCTCGCCTGAGCGTAGCTGTTGGCCTTGTAAAACTGGATGGCGCGACCATAATTCGCGGCGTTTTGCTCGCGAATATTGCCGTTGCTCAGCTGCTTGAGAAAATCGTCGGTGAGCGGATGATCTTCCGTGCCGTACATGCCGAGAATTCGCACCTTGGCGAAGAGGAAATCTTGCGACGACTGCACCACAATGCGTGGCATCTGGTTCGCGCGGTTGCGGGCGTCGGATAATCGGCTGTCGGGCAGCGGGTGCGTGAGCAGCATTTCCGGCGGCTTGCTGGAATAGCGCGACTGGTCCGCCAGCTTCTGTAAAAAATTCGGCATCGCTTCGGGGTCGAAACCGGCGCGTTGCAGCACTTGCAGGCCAATGCGGTCGGCCTCTTCCTCATTGCCACGGGTAAAGGTGATCATGCCCTGCTGGGTGCCCGCCAGCGTGCCGGTGAGTCCGGCCATGCCCGCTTCCGGACTCGCCATCGCCAGCAAAATGGAACCTAACACCCCGACCCAGGTCAGAGGAGAATTGCGTTTTTGGTCTTCCATCGCGCGGGCAAGGTGGCGCTGAGTAACGTGAGAAATTTCGTGCGCCAACACGGAGGCGAGCTGGCTTTCGTTGTCGGTAAAGCGAAATACCGCCGAGTGCAGCACCACGTTGCCGCCGAAAAAGGCGAAAGCGTTGAGCTGATCGTTATTAACGATAAAAAAATGGAACGGAAAACGCACCGAATAGGCGTGCGCGACCAGCCGCTGTCCGAGCTGGTTGATGTAATCGTTGAGCAAAGGGTCGCTTATCAGCGGCGCGCTGGCACGCAGTTGGCGCACATAAAAATCGCCCATTTGCAGCTCTTGATCGATGGTTAGCGTGCCACCGGCCGTGGTGCCCATATCGGGGAGCAGGTCGGCAGGGTCGGCGCTGGCGGTCATCGGGAACCCCGCGCTCAGCGTGGAGACCAGCAGCCCGCCCGCGATTAGCCGCGTGGCCATCTTGCTCAACTTCAGTTTTAAGCGTGTGGCCATAAATACCTTTGTTAAACATAGGTGAAGGTGATTGCAAAAAACCTGCCGCCGCCTAACTGTGATAGGGTTTCGGCAACAGGCTGAGCTATACAGGCAAATATAGGCAAATATAGGCAGGCAAATATAAACAGACCTATCTCAGAATTTGTACTGATGATCACGACGTTATTCAACGTGAAAAACGCAGGCATGAAAACATTTTATTCAAAGAGGCGCTCTCGTTTACGTCAATTTTCGAGAAAACCCCTTGCCGTCCCGCGCTGCGTCAGCAACAGGGTTATGGATTTTTAGGAGTTAAGACTGATGCTCGACATGTTATTACAATGGTACCGCCGCCGATTTAGTGACCCGGAAGCCATCGCGCTGCTGGCGATTCTAGTCGCCGGTTTTTGTATTCTCTATTTTTTCAACGGCATACTCGCGCCGCTGCTGGTAGCCATCGTGCTGGCTTACCTGCTCGAATGGCCGACAGTACGGCTGCAACGACTCGGCTGCACCCGCACGCTGGCGGTATGTATCGTGCTGACGATTTTTACCGGCATCGTCATGCTGCTGGTTTTTGTCGTCGCGCCATTAACCTGGCAGCAGGGCGTCAATTTGCTGGCCGATTTGCCAAGCATGCTTAATCGCTTCTACGCGCTGGCCGCCACGCTGCCAAAACGCTATCCGGCGCTGGTCGATGCGGGCATTCTCGACATGATGACCGACAACCTGCGCGCCAAAATCTCGGGCGCTGGCGAGTCGGTGGTGAAATATTCGCTGGCCTCGCTGGTTGGACTCTTAACGCTGGCGATTTATCTGATCATCGTGCCGCTGATGGTGTTTTTCCTGCTTAAAGACAAAGAGCAAATGCTGAACGCCGTGCGCCGCGTGCTGCCTCGGGAGCGCGGGCTGGCGGGATTAGTCTGGACGGAGATGAACCAGCAAATCACCAACTATATTCGTGGCAAGGTGCTGGAGATGATAGTCGTTGGTGTCGCGACATATCTGGTGTTTCTGTTTATGGGCATGCGTTACTCGCTGCTGCTGTCGGTGCTGGTCGGCGTTTCGGTGCTGATTCCGTATATCGGCGCGATGCTGGTGACGATTCCGGTGTTTATGGTGGCGCTGTTCCAATGGGGCGTCGGCCCTGATTTCTGGACCTTAATCGTCGCGTATCTGGTCGTGCAGGGGCTGGACGGCAATCTGCTGGTGCCGCTGCTTTTTTCAGAGGCGGTGAATCTGCACCCGCTGGTGATTATTCTGGCGGTGGTGATTTTCGGCGGACTGTGGGGATTCTGGGGCGTGTTCTTTGCGATTCCGCTGGCGACGCTGGTCAAGGCGGTCTATCACGCGTGGCCCGATGAACTGCCGGAAGATAAAAGCCGCATCGTGGTCGATGACTGACTTATTATGAGTTGATGAGTTGATGAGTTGATGGCTGATTAAAAGAAGAAAATGGTGTTGATAATGCCCCCTCGCGTGCGACATGGCCGAGGGGGCAAGACGCTTAGTTTGCCGTCACGTACGCCAGCACGATGTCGTGGTGATTGCTGGTTTTGAAGTCATCGAAGACCTTTTCAACTTTACCGTTGCCGTCAATCAGGAAGCTGATGCGGTGAATGCCGTCATAGGATTTGCCCATGAAAGATTTCTCGCCCCAGATGCCGAAAGCTTCGCAAACTTTGTGATCTTCATCGGACAGCAGCGTAAAGTTCAACAGCTCTTTTTCGACGAATTTTGACAGTTTTTCGGGTTTATCGGTGCTGATACCTAACACTTCGACGCCCGCTTCTTTCAGCTGGTCCATGTTATCGCGCAGGCCGCAGGCTTGAACGGTACATCCCGGCGTCATGGCCTTCGGGTAAAAGTAGACCAGGACTCGCTGTCCCTGGAAGTCGGCCAGGTTAATTTGTTCACCGTCTTGATCGGGCAAACTAAATTGCGGCGCAGTGTCTCCGGCTTTCAGTGGGCTCATTGTTTTCTCCAGATTTTTTATGGCTGAGGTTTATCTTCAGGCTGAGTAGAACTGACAACGTTAATACTGCCTTGCGCATTCAATTCTGTACAGAGCTGGTGAAACGCTTGCTCGATTATTGCCGCATCATTATTAGCAGGACTGTGCGCGGTAATCTGGATGGAAAGTTGCGCCGCGCGTGAACCCTCGACCTGCGTGGTTTTCGAGGCCAGTTCGGCAATGTGCATCTGATGACTATCGAACAGATCGGTGAAGCGCTCAATCAGGTGCGGCGAGTCTTTAACTTCCACTTTAACCCACACCGTTGCAGGCATGGCCGGACGCTCGTGCGCCGCCGTGCGCTTCATGACAATCAGCAATTCAAGCTCCGCGCCCTTGAGCGGCAGCGTGGATTCGATCAGCGCAATGGCATTCCAGCTGCCGGAAAGGAACATGATAAAGGTGAATTCATCGCCCAGCATGGCAAGACGACTGTCTTCGATATTACAACCGCAGCTGCTCACCTGTCGGGTAATGGTGTTGACAATACCAGGGCGATCGGCCCCTAACGCGGTGATAACCAAATAATGTTGTTGTTGTAATTGTGACAAAATAGTCCTTCCTGTCATGCCCTGTTGTGAGACTTACTATCGCAGACCTAAAAGCTATCGCAAACAGAAAAGCCATTTCAACTGAAAAACGCCCCGTCGGCCAAAAAGAGGCATATTTGAAATGGCGCGGGCCGCGAAATGTCGGCAAACCGAAAAAAAACGCATCGGCGGACGCTATCGTCACGTTGTTTGCTTGCTTTGCCCAAGTGTCAAAAGTACCATGAGTCACTCGTTTGTGGAGGGGAAGATCAATGTTTACGGGAAGTATTGTTGCACTGGTTACGCCGATGGACGACAAGGGTGCCGTCGATCGCGCAAGTCTGAAAAAACTGATTGATTATCATGTGTCCAGTGGTACTGCGGCGATCGTTTCCGTAGGCACGACCGGCGAGTCTGCAACCTTGAACCATGATGAGCACGCAGACGTGGTCATGCAGACACTTGATCTGGCCGACGGCCGAATCCCTATCATTGCAGGGACAGGCGCAAACGCTACCGCAGAAGCGATCGCGCTGACGCAACGCTTTGAAACTTCAGGAGTTGTAGGCTGCCTTACGGTCACGCCTTACTACAACCGTCCGACGCAGGAAGGGGTTTTCCAGCACTTCAAAGCCATTGCCGAAAGCACCGCACTGCCGCAAATTCTTTACAACGTCCCGTCTCGTACCGGCTGCGATATGCTGCCTGCGACGATCGCTCGTTTAGCAAAAATTAAAAATATTGTTGCCTGCAAAGAGGCAACAGGGAACTTAAGTCGTGTTAGCCAGATCCAAGTGCTGGTTGAAAATGAAGATTTCACTCTGTTAAGCGGCGACGACTTTACTGGACTGGACTTCATGCAACTGGGTGGCAAAGGCGTAATTTCTGTAACCGCCAATATTGCGGCGGCGGAAATGGTCGAGCTTTGCCGTCTGGCAGCGGAAGGCAATTTTGCCGAAGCGCGCCGTTTAAATCAGCGCTTGATGCCTTTGCATCAGCATTTGTTTGTAGAAGCAAACCCAATCCCTGTTAAATGGGCCTGCAAGGCGCTGGGATTGATAGCAACCGATACAGTGCGTCTGCCAATGACGCCGCTGACCGATGCTGCTCGTCCAATAGTGGAAGATGCACTAAACAAGGCCGGTTTGCTATAAACCCAGGCCGTTGGCGACGTGCGCCGGCGGCTTTGGGGAGATAACTTTTAGGGATAATTGATGACCTATTCATTAACAAAACCACGTTTTCAAAAATCGACGGTAGCAAAAGTTGTGGGTCTGTCCCTGATTATGCTGCTCGCGGCCTGCTCCAACGACTCACGCTACAAGCGTCAGGTCAGCGGCGACGAGGCCTATCTTCAAGCAGCACCGTTGAAAGATCTCAAAACGCCAGAAGGCATGATCCTGCCGCTGGAGAACGGAACCTACGACGTGCCGCCGGGCAGCAACGCCAATGGCGCGGTCGGCAAGGCGCTGGATATTCGTCCTCCAATGCAGCCGCTGGCACTGGTGAACGGTTCACGCGCGCAGTATCGCGCCGATACCGGCACCGTGATGCTTGAAAACAGCCCGCAGAACAGCAACCTGTGGTCGCACGTGGTAACTATCGTTCAACAAAACGGCTACAAGATTGCCAGCCGTGACGATGCCAATCAGACACTGACCACCGACATGGTGCAGTGGAATCGCGCCGATGAAGACTTCCAGTATCAGGGTCGTTATGAAATCAGCGTGAAATCACAGGGTTACCAGACTGCGCTGACCGTGAAAACGCTTGAGCTTCAGCAGCAGGGCAAACCGGTGACCTCGTCTGCCGAACAGCAGCGTTACACCAGCCAGATGATGAACTCCATCACCAGCGGTCTGGGTAAACTGCAACAGGACGAGCAGAATCGTCTCGACAACCGCAAAATGGGCGAAATCGACGTGCAGAGCGGCGCCGATGATACCGGCCTGCCGGTGCTTATCGTGCGTGCGCCATTCGGTTCCGTGTGGGAGCGTCTGCCTAATGCCCTTGAAAAAGCGGGCATGAAAGTCTCTGACAGCAGCCGTCCGCAGGGCAGCCTGACCGTCAAGTATTCACCGCCGGGCAGCGACGCCTGGGACACGCTGGGTGCGAAAGATCCCGAGCTGGTTTCTGGTCAATACAAGATTCAGGTCGGCGACCTGAACAACCGCAGTAGTTTGCAATTCCTTGATCCGAAAGGACATGCGCTGACCCAATCGCAGAACGACGCGATGGTAGCGGTGATGCAGGCGGCCTTCAATAGAAGCAACGCGGCAAGCAAGTAATAGACGAAGGGGCTTCGGCCCCTTTTTGCTTTCATTCGTTTCAAGTTGATGTCAGTTTTAACGCACGTCTATTTGAAACAAATGAAAGGTTTTATGTTTTACCCAACACGTCATATCACTGGAGTAAGTTAAGATGCAAAAGTTAGCTGAGTTGTATCGCGGAAAGGCGAAAACCGTCTATACCACCGAAAACCCAGACCTGCTGGTTTTGGAATTCCGTAATGATACGTCAGCACTGGATGGCGAACGTATTGAGCAGTTCGACCGTAAAGGCATGATCAACAACAAATTCAACCACTTCATCATGGAGAAGTTGGAGCAGGCTGGCATTCCTACTCAAATGGAACGTCTGCTGTCCGACAACGAAGTGCTGGTGAAAAACCTTGAGATGGTGCCGGTTGAGTGCGTGATTCGCAACCGTGCGGCCGGTTCACTGGTTAAGCGTTTAGGCGTTGAAGAAGGTCTGGTGCTGAACCCACCGCTGTTTGACCTGTTCCTGAAAGACGACGCAAAGCATGACCCGATGGTCAACGAATCCTACTGCAAGACCTTTGGCTGGGTAAGCGAAGAGAATCTGGCGCGTATGAAAGAGCTGAGCTACAAGGCCAACGACGTGCTGACCAAAATCTTCGGCGATGCTGGCCTGATCCTGGTCGACTTCAAGCTGGAATTCGGTCTGTATAAAGGTGAAGTTGTGCTGGGTGACGAATTCTCGCCAGACGGCAGCCGCCTGTGGGACACGCAGTCTCTCGAGAAGATGGACAAAGACCGTTTCCGTCAAAGCCTCGGTGGCCTGATTGAAGCCTACGAAGAAGTCGCAAAACGCATCGGCGTTAAATTAGACTAATTTTTTTTAGTCTTACTGCGCAAACGATTACGCCTCCCGGATTGTCAACGGCTCACTACCGACGTCCGCGGAGGCTTTGCGCCCACATCCCGGCTGTATCCTTTTAATCCCCCTCTTTTTTATGCGCCTCTCTCTTAAAAGAGCGTTGCCAGTGGTATTCCTGCGCCTTGTTAACTAGAGTTACAAAAAACATCGGAGGTGCAGCATGCGTTGGCAAGGGCGTCGTGAAAGCGACAATGTAGAAGACCGTCGTGATCAAAGCGGCGGCGCGGGTGGCAACGGCATGGGCGGCATGCGTATTCCCATTCGTGGCAAAAGTGGCATTGTGATTATCATTGTCGTGCTGGTCGCCGGTTATTATGGCGTTGATCTTACAGGTCTTATCAACGGCGGGCAGTCACAGACTTCGTCGCAGCGTCAGGCACCTGCTTCCATTAGTCCATCAGATTCGCGCGATGCCAAATTTACCTCCGTGGTGCTGGCGTCGACGGAAGATGTCTGGACGCAGATTTTCAAGCAAAACGGCATGACCTATCGTGACCCGAAACTGGTGATGTATCGCGGCGCAACCCGCACCGGCTGTGGCACGGGGCAATCCGTGATGGGGCCGTTCTACTGTCCGGCCGACAGCACGGTTTACATCGATCTCTCTTTTTATCAAGAGCTTAAAGATAAGCTTGGCGCAGGGGGAGATTTTGCGCAGGGCTATGTTATCGCTCACGAAGTTGGGCATCACGTACAAAACCTGCTTGGTACTGAGCGCAAAATTCGTGACATGCAGCAGGGCGCGTCAAAGGCTGAGGTTAATCGGCTTTCGGTTAAGCTTGAGCTGCAGGCCGACTGTTACGCGGGCATCTGGGGCCACGCGATGCAGCAGGAGCAGGTGCTGGAAGAGGGCGACCTGAAAGAGGCGCTCGACGCGGCACGTGCAATCGGCGACGACAAGTTGCAGCAGCAAAGTCAGGGCCGAGTCGTCCCCGACAGCTTTACACACGGCACCTCGCAACAACGTTATGACGCGTTTAAACGCGGCTATGACAGCGGCAATGCAAAACAGTGTGATACCTTTGTATCAAGCTAGAGCTAAAGATTGAGGCTGGTTAAATTCCCGTCATCTTTTCAGCCACAGCGTTGTTGGCTGCGATTATCCACCCCAGTCACTTACCAATGTAAGCTCCTGGGGATGAATAATCTTGCCGCCTAGCTGTGACTGAAAATCTATAGGGAATGGATCCGTGATCATTTATTAAAACCCTTTGTTATAAGCCTTCTATATTCACCTGCGTCACTTAGTTGTGTAAGCTTCTGGGGTCTTTACGCTCGCAGCTTTGCTGCGACTTCACTCTTGGGAAGCATATTTTACTCTGGGAATCTTATGGCATTTCTCGATCCAACCCTGCTTATTCTGCTGGTGTTCGCCGGTTTAGGTATTATCAGCCACAACTCTGCGGTCACTATTGCGATGTTTTTCCTGCTGACGGTGCGGATAACGCCCCTCAATGCCTTCTTTCCGTGGATTGAAAAATATGGCCTGACGCTCGGCATTATTATTCTGACTATTGGCGTGATGGTGCCGATCGCCAACGGAAAAATTACCCCGAGCGCGCTGCTTCACTCCTTTATGCACTGGAAATCGATTCTAGCGATCGTCGTAGGCGTGGGCGTTTCGTGGCTGGGTGGTCGAGGCGTGATGCTGATGGGCTCACAGCCGCAGCTGGTAGCGGGTTTACTGGTCGGAACCGTGCTGGGCGTGGCGTTTTTCAAAGGCGTTCCGGTCGGGCCGCTGATTGCCGCCGGACTGCTTTCGCTGATGGTCGGAAAAAGCTAAATATATGGTTGATCAGTCGCTTACGCGCTGCCAGCGGCAAATGCAGCAGCAGGGCATGCGTCGACTATGCGTGCTGAGCGGCGATGCCGAATGGAGCGCGCAGCAGGCGAGAAACATTGCGGCGCAGTGTCCCGGCGACTGGCTGTGGATAGGCGCGCAGCCGCAGGACGATTTTCGCACCCTCCTTCCCGAGAAGGCGAATCAGCTGCTGGGGCAAGAGTTTTTGCACGGTATTTTTGATGCTCGCGAAGGGCTAAACGTTGAGGCGCTGGCCGCCTTTAGCGGCGTGTTACGCGCCGGAAGCTGGCTGATTTTGCTGGTTCCCGAGTGGAACGAATGGCCAAGCCTGCCCGATGCCGACAGCCGCCGCTGGAGCGAGCAGCCCGACGCCATCGCCACGCCGCGTTTTATCGAGCATTTTTGCCGCCACATTATGGCCGATTCGCAGGCCGTGCTGTGGCGTCAGGGAGAGGATTTACGTGCGCCGCTGCTGCCTCACGCGCCGAATTGGGCGATGCCGCTCGGCGCGCCGACGGGGCAGCAGCAAGTTATTCTCGACCAACTATTGCAGGCGCAGGACGGCGTGTGGGTGCTGACCGCCGCGCGCGGACGCGGTAAGTCAACGCTGGCGGGCATGCTGGTGCAACAGTGGCAAGGTCGCTGCTGGATCACCGCGCCGAGTAGGGCCTCGGGACAACGGCTTAACGAGCAGGGCGAAGAGCAGGCTTTTTTTCACGCCCCCGATGCGCTTCTGGAATTTCTTGAAAACGGCGGCAAGGTTGATGCCGACTGGCTTTTAATCGACGAGGCGGCGGCTATTCCAGCGCCGCTGCTTTCACGGCTAATCGGCTTTTTCCCGCGCGTACTGCTGACTACCACGGTGCAAGGTTACGAAGGCACCGGACGCGGATTTCTCCTCAAATTCTGCGCCTCGCTGCCGAAATGGCATGATTTGCGGCTTTCCGCGCCGATTCGCTGGGCCGAAAACGATCCGCTGGAAGCCTTTATCGACAGAGCGCTGCTGTTTAACGAACTCATCATTGATTTTCCGCCGTTTTTGCCCGCCTTACCCTTAGATATCAAACACGTTAATAACGATATTTGGTCGCAAGATCCCGCGCTGCTCGAAGCCTTTTATTCGCTGTTAAGCAGCGCGCACTATCGAACTTCGCCATTGGATTTACGCCGCTTAATGGACGCGCCCGGTATGGCGTTTTCGGTAGCGATGCGCGGCGAACGTTTGGCGGCGGCGCTGTGGCTGGTGGATGAAGGCGGATTATCTCCGGCTTTGGCGCACGAAGTGTGGGCCGGAAGACGGCGTCCGCGCGGCAATTTGGTGGCGCAATCTTTGGCCGCGCACGGCGGATTTCCGTCGGCGGCGGTGCTGCGTTCGCGGCGGATCACCCGTATTGCTACCGCCGCCGAGTGCCGCCGACAGGGCATCGCCAAAACGTTGGTGCAGGAACAGTGCCAGCAGGCCGAGCGAGAAGGGCTGGATTATCTCTCTGTAAGCTTCGGATTTACCAAAGATTTATGGCAATTCTGGCAAGGCTGCGGCTTTAAGATGGTGCGGGTCGGCGGCCAGCGCGAGGCCAGCAGCGGCTGCTTTGCCGCGATGGCGATGCTGCCGCTGAGCGACGCGGGTATTCAGCTTTGCCAAGACGCTACACTTCAGCTTGCCCGCAACGCGTCGCAGCTTCCTGAAGAGGTCGCAACAATATTGTTTTCTGATCAGTCGGTTATACGTGATGTGGTGGAGTCGGACGGAAAAGCTTTTGAGCTTGATGACGCCGATTGGCGCGAGCTGGTGGGTTTCGCCTTCGCCCATCGCGCGTTCGACAGCAGTCAGAGCGCGTTGCAGAGACTGTTAATCATCTCAGCGCTGCCTTTGCCCGCGCTGCGCGCCAGCGTGCAGCAACAGCAACCGGCGGCCGAGATTGCCGCGCGGCTCAGGCTGAGTGGCAAAAAAGCGCTGCTCCAGCATTATCGCCAAGAAACCCGCGAGGCGCTGCAACAGCTCGATGCTGCACGGGCCAACGTCTGGCAAGCCTTTGCCGCGCCTGCTTCTGGATTCTGAATTAAGAGCTTAATAAAAATAAATAACAACGGCAGGTCAATGACCTGCCGTCTCGCTCTGTAGAGCTATTTGAAGCATCGAAAAGTGGTGCAAGATAGATGAAATAAACGTGACCGACGGTTACTTCTTCTTGTCCTTAGGCCAATCGTCGTCATCGTCCCACTCGGCGTTATTATCGCGATGTGGCGGGATCTCGGGTTTATCTTTGAGATAGGCTTTCACATCGACCCGATTAAGCTCTTTAATGCCGCTGATGAGAATGCCGGCCAATACGATCAGCACTATCCACCAGTAATCTTTAATCCATTCCATAATACGTCTCCCTTACTGGTTACTCTTTTGAGCCTTGCGGCCCGTTATTCACGACATACTGCGCGAAAATTCTGTCCAGCTGGCTGACAATCCAGTCATGCCCAGCGAGGTCAACCTGCTGCCAGGCGGCGGTTAACAGTTCCGGCGTGAGCAAGCGTGCACACTCTTCGGCCAGCGGACGATAGCTTAAATGCCAAGGCTCGACCGCCACGCCGCCGGTATCCTGACTAAACGGGCGATAAAAACCAAACGCCGCCATATTGTCACTTAGCCACTGATTCAGCGCGTAAAAATAGCCGCCTTGTGCATATTCCCACGGCTCAAGCTGCAAGCTGCGGCCTGTGGGAATCAGCGAGGGATCGTAAATATCCAGATCGCTTCCCCAATGATGACGACTGCTGCCGGGCAGCGCCGACCAGCGCAAAATCAGTTCGCCGCGCTGGGCGTCGTCGAGCTGGCTAATGTCCACCGGCTGACTGTCACTGTTTAATACTGGTCGCTCGCCGCGGAATTTGCCATTCCAGATAGCCAGTTGCCGATCAAAGTCACGAAATGTGCTGGCCGGTTGCAAATTAAAGCCGGCCTGCGCGGCCGCCGCCTGTAATCGACGGAAGGCCTCGACCGCCTCGGGCTGCAGGCGATGGTTTGCCGTCAGCTCGACCAGATGATCGGTGGCGCGTCCGGTCAGCGCGGCGGCGTTAATCATCCGACCAGCTGATCCATGATGCGCTGGTACATCCGGCTGAGCAGCTGCAAATCGGCGGCGTTAACGCATTCGTTAATCTTGTGAATAGACGCATTAACCGGCCCTAATTCAACCACCTGCGCGCCCATCTGCGCGATGAAACGCCCGTCGGAGGTGCCGCCTGTCGTTTCAAGCACCGGCGTGTGTTCGGTGTAATGCTGCACGGCGTTAACCACGGCATCGACCAGCGCGCCGCGCGGTGTCAGGAACGGCTGGCCTGAAACCACCCAGTTCAGCGTGTAATGCAGCTTGTGTTTGTCGAGCAGGGCCGCCACGCGTTCCTTGATCAGCGCGTCGGTCAGTTCGGTGCTGAAACGGAAGTTAAATTGCACGTACAGTTCGCCCGGGATCACGTTATTGCTGCCGGTGCCCGCGTTGATATTGGCGATTTGCATGCTGGTCGGCGGGAAGAATTCGTTGCCATTGTCCCACACGGTGTCGGTCAGCTCGTTCAGCGCAGGCAGCGCGCGGTGTACGGGGTTATCGGCCAGATGCGGATAAGCCACGTGACCCTGCACGCCGTGAATTTGCAGGTTGGCGGTCATTGAACCGCGACGGCCATTTTTAACGATGTCGCCCACGCGCGTGGTGCTGGAAGGCTCGCCGACCAGACAGTAATCCATGCGTTCGTTGCGCGCCATCAGCGCCTTGACCACTTTCACCGTGCCGTTGACGGCGCTGGCTTCTTCATCGGAAGTAATCAAAAACGCCAAACGACCTTTGTGATGCGGATTTGCCGCCACGAAACGCTCGGCCGCCACGACCATCGCCGCCAGTGAGCCTTTCATGTCCGCCGCGCCGCGACCAAACAGCATGCCGTCGCGCAACGCAGGTTCGAACGGCGGCGTGATCCACAGCGAGGCATCGCCGGTCGGCACCACGTCGGTATGACCCGCGAAGGCCAGCGTTTTTCCTTCGCCACGGGTTGCCCAGAAGTTCAGCGTATCGCCGAAATTCATCGGCTCAATGTGGAAACCAATCGCCTGCAAACGGGCAATCAGCAACGCCTGACAGCCTGCATCTTCAGGGCTGAGAGACGGGCGGCGAATCAGCTGCTGCGCAAGATCGAGAACCGGACAAATCATTTACTTCACCTCCGCAACAAATTGCGCATAGCTTTCAGGTTTAAAACCGAGCAGCGATTCCCCGCTGGCGGCAAGCAGAAAAGGACGTTTGATCACGGCCGGATGCTCAAGCATCAGCGCCTTGGCCGCGTCTGCGTTGTCACAGGCGGCGCGCACGGATTCGTCGAGCTTGCGCCAGGTGGTGCCGCGCGTATTCAGCAGCGCTTCCCAACCCTGTTTGTCGACCAGCGTCTGGAGCAGCGCGTCGTCGAGGCCATCCACGCGATAATCATGAAAACGGGCATCGACGCCGTTTTCTTGTAGCCAGCGACGGGCTTTTTTCACGGTATCGCAATTTTTGATGCCGTAAATAATAAATGAGGCGGTTTCTGCCATGTGCAAACGTACCCTAAAAGTTAACTCGTCCGATTAGGGAAGAAATCAGACGAAAAATAGCCAGTTACGGGCCGAAAGCCTCCGATTTGGCGCGCTTTCGACCTGCAAAAAAGATGCGTTACATAATGCGGTAAAACGTCGGCTGGATCTACCCTTGTGCGCGGGCGCTTTTCTTGGCCCGCCCGCGTCCGCTGGCCGCTGCGCCTCGGTTTCGCTCCTCGATAACCAGCAGCGCGATTTCGCCGGACGCGACGGTATGTTCCACGGCGCGCAGTGCGGCTGAATCGGCATCATTGGCCTCGATGGCGGTGATGATCGCCCTGAGTTCGCGCATGCTGTTTTCGGCGCGGCCCGGCCAGCGAGTAGAAGAAAAGCGAAACAGTGCCAGCCGGTTAAGCAGCGAAAAGAGGGTCTGGCCGATAGCCATATTGCCCGTGCCTTCCGTGAGCACGCGATAGAAATTTTCAGACGACGTGATCACCAGCACCATGTTTTGCGTGGCGTGACCGCGAGCAATCTCCTCGACCGATTCGCGCAGGCTGGCGCGTTGAGCGGCGCTGGCCCGCTGGGTAAACAGCCGCGCGCAGCTGCTCTCCAGAATGCCGCGCAGCTCGTAAATCGAACGCACTTCTTCGACCGACAGTTGCGACACCATCGGCCCGCGATAACGCACGGTAGTGATTAATCCTTCCGCCTCAAGGCTGCGAAACGCTTCGCGCACCGCGCTGCGACTGACGCCCGTGAGCTCGCAGATTTCTCGCTCGCGCAGCGGCTCGCCGGGTAAAAAATCACCGACCGCAATGCCAGAGCGAATCTTGTCTTCAACCAGCTCGCGCGCGCTGATGTTTGCTTTTTGTTCCGACATGCTCAGAATTTCTCCACAAGAATACAATTTGCGTTTTTTCGTCAGACAATTTAAAACAGAATTGTCTGATGATTTTTATTGCACTACGCCCAGCATACAACACCCGTTGGCATGCTTCGAGATGGCGTTAACAGAAAAAGGCACGAATTGATTTTTCACCTCCAATCAAAAGTTTTTGACCTGAAATTAATAGCTTTTGACCTGTAATTAATAGCTTTTGACCTGAAATCGAAAGTTTTTGACCTGTAATCAATTGTTGAGGAACTGCGTAATGTCACAACCCTGGACTTGGCCGGAAAGCGAATGGCGTGGATATGTCGATAAAGTCCGCGCGGGAGAACCTTTGAAGGCCGCGTGGCCCGCCGGCAACAACGTCGCCGTCGCGCTTTCATTCGATAGCGACCACGAAACTATTCCCCTGCGCGACGGCGAAACCTCGCCCGGACGTTTGGCCGCGGGCGAATACGGCGCGCGCATCGGCATTGGTCGCATCCTCAAACTGCTCGAAAAATATGGCGCACCGGCCTCATTTTATCTGCCTGCGGTGTGCGCGCTGCTGCGTCCCGACGAGAGCAAAACCTACGTCGCGGCGGGGCATGAAGTGGGCATTCACGGCTGGATCCACGAGCGTAATTCGCTGCTCGATTATCAAACCGAACGCGATTTGATGCTGCGCGCCGCCGACGTGCTTGAGAAAACTTCAGGCGTGCGTCCAGTCGGGATCCGCACGCCGTCGTGGGACTATTCGCCGCACACGCTGCGCATCATCCGCGAAATGGGGCTGATTTATGACTCCTCGCTCATGGCCGACGACGAACCTTACGAGCTGATTGAAGAGGGCGTGGCGACCGGCGTGGTGGAAATTCCGGTGGAGTGGATCCGCGATGACGCCCCGTATTTCACCATGGACCGCTTTAACTCGATTCGCCCGCACACCAAACCGCGCGACGTGCTGGAAATCTGGATCGACGAGTTCAACGCAGCGTATCAGGAAGGCGGCGTTTTCCAGCTCACCATGCACCCGCACGTCATTGGTCATCGTTCCAGGATGGTGATTCTCGATGAACTGATGCAGCACATTACCTCGCATGAAGGCGTGTGGTTTACCACGCACGCGGGGCTGGCGAATCACGTCGGTAAGCAGCTGAAAAACCGTCAGTAATCGCGCTTTATTGTTAATCGTCATCCAAAAAAATAATAAAAAATAATCTTTAACAGTCAGCTTCAAACCCATTCGGGACGTCATAAACGGGAATTTCACTCTTTTATTTTTCATTGACTCAGGGGGTTTAGATGGTAGCCACACCCGAAACGACAGCCACGGCGTCGCCGCACAAGTTTACCGCGCATCAAAGAAAAGTGGTGTTTGCCGCCGCGATTGGCAACGTGGTCGAATGGGTTGACTGGGGCCTGTACGCGGTCTTCGTTAAAATTATCTCGCAGGAATTTTTCCCGTCGGGCGACAGCGTGGCCAGCCTGCTGACGACGCTGGGCTTTTTCGCCATCGGTTTTATCATGCGTCCCGTAGGCGCGGCATTTCTGGGTTCCTATGCCGACAAGTTTGGCCGCAAGAAAGGGCTGATTTTGTCGATTGCCCTGATGTCTGGTTCGGCGCTGGTGATGGCGCTGACGCCAAGCTACGCGGTGATTGGCGTGTGGGCGACGGCGATTTTGCTGGTCTGCCGACTGGTGCAGGGTTTCTCGGCGGGCGGTGAATTCGGTGCTTCATCTGCGCTGCTGGTGGAGTCAGCGGGCAAGGGTCGTCGCGCCTTTGCCGGTTCGTGGCAGCAGGTTTCTGTCGCGGGCGGCACGCTGATCGCCTCCTTTATGGGCACTATTTTTACCTGGTTCCTGTCACCCGAAGCCTTGCTGAGCTGGGGATGGCGCGTGGCGTTTCTGGTTGGCGCGGCATTAGGGCTGATTGGCATCTGGCTGCGCGTCAGCGTGAGAGAAACGGAATCTTTTGTTTCGCACAAACCTGCCATCACCTCTCAGGTTCACCCGTTAAAAGCGATGCTGTTTCATCATCCAAAAGCCGCGCTGCGCGTGGCGGGAATCACCATTGCCGGCACGCTGACCTACTATATCTGGCTCAACTATTTGCCGACTTACGCCAACATTACCACCGGACTGCCGTTGAAAGAGGCGTTTTTATCGCAGACGATCAGCATTGCCGTGTTTATGGTGCTGCTGCCGTTTGCGGGCATGCTGTCGGATAAAATTGGCCGCAAGAAGACGCTCGGCGCGTTTGCCGTCTGCTTTATCCTCTTCTCCTATCCGCTGCTGGCGATGCTGAGCAATAATTTTTGGAGCCTGCTGTTTGTGCAGCTGGCCGGAATTATTTTCCTGCTCGGCTATTCGTGTAACTGTGCCGCCATCATGGCCGAGCAGTTTCCGCCGGAAGTTCGCGCGACCGGCATTGCGTTGCCTTACGCGCTAGCGGTAGCAATCTTTGGTGGAACCGCGCCGTACATCACCACCTGGATGCATTTTAACGGTTTTATCAATTATATTTGGCTATACGTGGCGGTTGCCGCATTAATTTCGCTGATTGTTTATTTACGGATGCCTGAAACCAATAACGCTGATTTTGAATAAGATTTTGAACAATTGGGATTTAATGCCGCATTAATAATAATCGGGGTCACTTTCATTACCCTTATGAAAGCGTGATCCCGGCTTTATTATCGGAATAAACAATTTGTCTGTTTATTTATTGCTCGTATAATCCACTCCGGTTAATCAAGAGGTGTATTATGGTCGAGCAAGAGCTAGGTAATTGGAAAGACTTCATCGAAAGCATGCTGCGCGGCTAAGCCCGCCCGCTGCCTAGAGTAGAAAATATAACAAGTTATTATTGTTACATTAGTTTTATCCACGGGAATAAGTTTACTGCTCATCAACCTGAAAAAAGTTTGCTATAAAATTTCCAGATGATGAGAAAAGGCTATGACCGAGCAATAAATATTGCGACAGGTTTTAACCTTTAAATAACAAAAGGCGCTAATTTGATTAGCGCCTTTTTGCTTTTATATTTTCATTTCCTGCACCATTATCACGAAGGTTATTACTCTCGTGATAATGGTTAAGGCATGACTTATTAATTCGCTTCGGTTTCAATCACTTCATTAATTAAGGTCGGCTTTTCCTGTTTACCCGGAAAACGGCGACGCACCAGCACGAAGAACAGCGGCACGAAGAAAATCGCCAGCACGGTCGCCGTGATCATCCCGCCGATAACGCCGGTACCGACAGCGTGCTGACTGCCCGAACCTGCACCCTGACTGGTCGCCATCGGCAAGACGCCGAAAATAAACGCCAGTGAAGTCATCAGGATAGGGCGCAGGCGCTGGCGCGAAGCCTCAAGCGTCGCCTGCAACAAATCTTTGCCGCGCGCGTTTAAATCATTGGCAAATTCAACGATCAGGATGGCGTTTTTCGCCGACAGGCCAATAATCGTCAACATTCCGACCTGGAAATACACGTCGTTTTCCAGCCCGCGCAGATAAGTGGCGATGACCGCGCCGATCACCCCGAGCGGCACCACGAGCATCACGGAGAACGGAATCGACCAGCTCTCATACAGAGCCGCCAGACACAGGAACACTACCAGCAGAGAAATCGCATACAAAGCAGGCGCTTGCGAACCCGAAAGGCGTTCCTGATAGGACATGCCGGTCCACTCCAGGCCGACACCGGCTGGCAGCTTGGCGACCAGTTTTTCCATTTCATCCATCGAGGCACCACTGCTCACGCCATTCGCCGCTTCGCCGACAATTTCCAGCGACGAGCTGCCGTTATAACGCTCCAGACGCGGCGAACCGGTTTGCCAATGCGAGGTGGTGAAGGCCGAGAAAGGCACCATGGTTCCGGTGGTATTGCGCACAAACCACTGGTCAACATCGTCGGGCAGCATGCGGAACGGCGCATCGGCCTGCACGTAAACCTTTTTCACTCGGCCACGATCGACGAAATCATTGACGTAAGTCGAGCCCCACGCGGTGCTGAGCGTGCTGTTGATATCGGCAATCGACAGGCCCAGCGCCTGCGCCTTGTGCTGGTCGATATCGATTTGCAGCTGCGGGCTGTCATCTAAACCATTGTGGCGAACGCGCGACAATAACGGGCTTTTTGCTGCCATATCAAGCAGTTGGTCGCGTGCCGCCATCAGCTGTGCGTGACCCAGACCGGCGTGGTCCTCCAGCTCCATATCAAAGCCCGATGAGTTACCCAACCCGTTAATCGCGGGCGGACTGCTGGCGATAATTCGCGCGTCGTTATATTCGTTTTTACTGAACTCTTTGGTCGCACGATCGATGATATCAAAAGAAGTATTGTGCCCCGAGGTGCGGTCGTCCCAATCGGCCAGTCGCACGAACATACGCGCCACGTTTTGGCCGTTACCGCCGGGCCCCGATCCAATGGTCGAGAACACCGACAGCACGTCTTTCTTCTCGTGAGTCAGGAAATATTGCTCGACCCGCGCGACCACTTTGGTGGTTTGTGCCATGGTCGAACCCGGCGGCAGCTGGATCTGCACGGTAAACACGCCACGGTCTTCCTGCGGCAGGAAAGAGGTCGGCAGCTTAACGAACAGCACCGCCAGCGCAATGACCAGCAGCAAATAAACCAGCATGTAACGAAAACCGTGATGCAGCACGCGGCCAACGCCACTCTCGTAGCGGCGGGCGTTCTTGTCGAACATGCGGTTAAACCAGCCAAAGAAGCCGCGTTTGCCGTGATGATGACCTTGGGCGATAGGTTTTAAAATCGTTGAACAAAGGGCGGGGGTGAGCGTTAGCGCGACAAATACCGACAGCACCATCGCAGCCACAATCGTGACCGAGAATTGACGATAAATCGCGCCCGTCGTACCGCCAAAGA
Organism: Rouxiella sp. T17; assembly: GCF_036663475.1. Taxonomy (NCBI): domain Bacteria; kingdom Pseudomonadati; phylum Pseudomonadota; class Gammaproteobacteria; order Enterobacterales; family Yersiniaceae; genus Rouxiella; species Rouxiella sp. T17. The sequence goes on from NZ_JAWUEA010000030.1 coordinate 149,253, forward strand.
AGGCCATCGGCACGAATACCGCCGACAGCACCATGGTAATGCCGACCAGTGCGCTCTGAATCTGGCCCATAGATTTGCGCGTCGCGTCGCGCGGACTCAGGCCTTCTTCACTCATCACCCTTTCAACGTTTTCAACCACCACGATGGCGTCATCGACCAATAGCCCGATGGCCAACACCATCGCAAACATCGTTAACGTATTGATACTGTAGCCAAACTGGTGCAACACCACGAAGGTGCCGAGCAGTACTACCGGCACGGCAATGGTCGGGATCAGCGTGGCGCGGAAGTTTTGCAGGAACAGGTACATCACCAAAAATACCAGTACGATCGCTTCAAACAGCGTTTTCACCACGTCAGTGATCGCGGCTTTTACGAACGGCGTGGTTTCATAGGCGATTTCCGTTTTCAGCCCGTGCGGGAAATACTGCGAAAGCTGCTGAATTTTGGCGCGCACGGCGGTGTCAGTTTGCAGTTCGTTGGCGCCGGAAGCCAGCTGCACGCCCATTCCCGAGGCGGGTTGGCCGTTATAGCGGCTGTCAAAATTGTAGTTTTCCGCGCCTAAACCAATCGTCGCAACCTGACCCAATTTCACTTCCGAGCCGTCGGCGTTAACGCGAATGGTGATATCGCGGAACTGATCGGGCGTTTGCAGCTGCGATTGGGCGTTAACCGTGGCGTTCAGCGCCTGCTGGTCAACCGCTGGCGTGCCGCCAAGCTGGCCAACCGCGACCTGACTGTTCTGGTTTTCGATGGCGGTGACGATGTCGGCGGTGGTCAGGCTGTAATTATTCAGCTTGTTGGGGTCGAGCCAGATGCGCATCGCATACTGCGTGCCGTAGGCGTTGATGGTGCCCACGCCCGTCACGCGGCTGATCGGGTCCTGAATATTCGAGGCGACGTAATCGGAGATATCCTGCTTGCTCATGCTGCCGTCGGTTGAAACAAACGCCACCATCATCAGGTTGGTATCACCGGTTTTCGATACCGTAACCCCCTGACTTTGCACCGTTTGCGGCAATCTTTTCAGCGCTTGCTGAAGCTGGTTTTGCACCTGCTGCAAGGCTTCGTTGGGGTCGGTGCCCGCTACAAAGCTCAGCGTTATCTGCGCCTTACCGTCGTTGCTGCTTTGGGATGACATATACATCAGATTGTCGAGGCCGGTCATATTCTGCTCGATAATCTGCGTCACGGTATTTTCGACGATCGTTGCCGACGCACCCGGATACTGGGCGGTAATACGCACGTTTGGCGGCGCTAACGCGGGGTATTGTTCAACGGGCAGGTCATAAATAGCCAAGGCACCCGCCAGAGAGATAATAATCGCCAATACCCAGGCAAAAATGGGGCGATCGATGAAAAAGTTTGCCATCCGTCAAGCCTCGTTATCACCCGTAGGGCAATGAACATCAGGAAATAATGAAAATTCCGGTCTAATAAAGTCGGCTGAAATGTCACCCGTACGTTCCAACACTTTACCTTTAATACTCACAGAAAACGTGGAGAAATAAAGGAGATGATGTAAAAACAGGTGGGCGGCCCGAGATGGCCGCCAGCTGGGAGAATTAAAGGGAGGTAGGGCAATTTATTCCGGCATTTGCAGGGCATTAAAAAGTCGGAAAACGCTTAGGCTCTGTGCTCCAGAAACATTACCGTTGCCGCCACGCGCGAGCGTACATCGAGTTTTCTCAGCACGTTGCGAATGTGAACTTTGACCGTCTCTTCAGAAATTGTCAGCTCACGCGCCACTTCTTTATTGGACTGGCCTTTTGCCACTTCATGCAATACGCCAATTTCCCGTTCGGTCAGTTTTTGCAGGGGATTAACCCGGCTGTTTTCCGCCTCGAGAGAGTTTCTGATCTCCTCATTCAGACAATGTTTACCCTGCGCGGTTAACAGGATCTGCTCCAATAAATATTCGGGTTCGCTATCTTTGAGCAAATAGGCGTCGGCACCGGCGTTAATCAGATTGGCAATATCACAGGGGGAGTCTGAAACGGTAAGAATAATAATTTTCGCCGTACAACCTTCGGCTCTCAGCGCCTGTAAAGTTTCAAGCCCGGAGAGGCCGCGCATATTCAGGTCGAGAATAATCACGTCGAGATTCGCTATTCTTGCGGCCGCCAATGCTTCAACGCCGCTCGCCGCTTCTGCAACCACATGCAGGCGAGGGGAGACGTGCAGCAACTGTTTGACCGCGCGAATAATCAGCGGGTGATCGTCGACAATCATTACGCTGTAATGTTCGGCAGCCGACTTTGCAGAAAGCGCGTCGCCATTAAGAGAAGAAGAGGGTAATTCGGTGTAGAGTGTAGGGGTATTATTCGCCATTGTTAATATCAGCTATGCTGCTCCATTTTGCATACTGCTTTCATCCGTAGTTAAGAGCATACTGCCTATAGGATTTTTATCAATATTAGGCGCATTCCGAGCTTAGTATTCCTTCGCATTCTTTGCTGAACCTTCTACTATTGAACATCCCCTTTTCACCTATGCCGAGGCGTTATGTCCGCTAAAATTGAAATCATCAGCAATAAAGTGCTGTCTGAGAACTGGTTCACGCTGCGTAATTACACCTACGATTTAATCAAGCAGGACGGCAGCAAAGTCCGGCATAAACGCGAAGTCTATGATCGCGGTAACGGTGCAACTATTTTACTCTTCAGCCGCCGCAAGCAAACCGTGCTGCTGGTGAGGCAATTTCGGATGCCTATTTTTGCCAATGGCGGCAACGACGGCATGCTGATCGAAACCTGCGCGGGTTTGCTGGATGACGATTCACCCGAAGACTGCATTCGCAAAGAGGCGATTGAAGAGACCGGTTATCAGGTCGGCAAGGTCGAAAAGCTGTTTGAGCTTTATATGTCGCCGGGCGGCGTGACAGAATTAATTCATTTCTTTGTGGCGGAATACGATGACGACTCGCGCAACAATGCGGGCGGCGGCGTGGAAGATGAAGATATCGACGTGCTGGAAATCCCGTTCGAAAAAGCGCTCGAGATGATAAAAAATGGCGAGATCAAAGACGGGAAAACGGTGTTGCTGTTGCAATACGCGCAGCTTCACGGCCTGATGAACGCCAAATAGTGGCCTGATAAAGCGTGTTGATAAGCCGCTGATAAATCAGTAGAACAGACCGAGGTTAATCACTTCGGTCTGAGTAAAACCTGATTTTTTTATGAGTAATATCTGAGTAAATCCTGAGTAAGAACTGAGTATGATCTGAGTAAACCTGAATTCCCTCCGATCAAGATCTGATCATACTCTGCGTCAATCTGCCTTTACTGAGGCAGCGCGAGCGCCACGCCGCCCTGATATTTATCTCTCACTGACCACGGCAATACCGACCAGTGTGTTCCTTCGCAGGCCCGCATCACCCGCGCAAACGACGGCCCAAAATGAATACCTTTCGGCGTCAGATACCACGACGGGAAATACCAGATCTCTGCATCGCTATAATCACAGTTGTCGTCACCCTTGGGCTTTTGCATCTCGCGCGGATAAAGCTGTTTAAACTGCGTAATAAGCCACGGAGCAAAGTTCTTCTCGCGATACTCTGAATAGTCGTCAAAACTCACGCTATTCCCACTCTGATCGCCCGTATCCTCGGCATACATATAGTGGAAGGGCTTCTCTTTACCAACCCATAAAATATCTTCCAGCGACAGCGCTGCGCCAGTTTGCGCGTCTAGATTAAGAGGCGAATCACCAAAATCGGGATGCGCGCCACCACAGCTGTAGCTGGTGGAAACATTAACGCTCACCGCCGTGGGCGAGAGCAGCTCCGGCGTAACGCTCTGCACGAAATCCCCTTTACCAAACTGGCTGGCACCCAGCATACAGCTATGATAATCGATCACCTGCTGCCATAAGCGTGCCATCAGCTGCTCGTTAATCAGCTTGAGTTGGGCATCGGGATAGCCTGAGGTCAGTGTAAACAGCGAAATATCAGACTGAGGCTCGTGCCACCATTGCAGCGGATAACCCATAAAATTTTGCTGCTTGCCCTTTTTCAGCGCCAGCCCACTCAGGCGTAGATATTCATAGGGCGCGTCGTGGATGAGCTGCGTCAGGAAAACGTCTGGATTACTCTCAGGCAGAACCGCCGGAGTCAAGGCAATGGGCATGATTTTTCCCTGAGGATTTGACCATGTTCCCTGCCAGCCGGATTTGCCGTCGGATTGCAGCCTTAATGTCGGCCTTGGCGTGTCGTTAAAATCGTCCATTCCCTCTTGCAGCGTCAGCTCGCCATCTTCCTGCGTGCCATTTAGCGGCAGGTCGAGATGATATTTCTGGTAGAAGTAGCGACCCGTAATCGCTTCCGGTTTATTCAGGTCGAGTTCCATGACAATAGGCGTTTTGCCGAGCGTGCCAGTCAGCACAATAGGCGGCTCTTCGGCGAATGCCAGACTCGCGCGTAACGCAAATATCAGGAGAATTATCTTTATTGTTATCGCCAGTAATCGTGAGGGGTAATCTTTCGCCATCCCTAATTTACCTTTTAATATGACTGCTGCTGATAAACAGAATATCAGCTAAGCGTGTGCCTTGGCGTATTACTGCGCAACAAAACGTGTTCGTCTGCTATTTACTGAAACTTTTCGCCATAAAGGCGTCGGGGTGGCGAGTCATTGCCACGCTTTGGCTTCAGAAATGCTATCCATCTCTTATTATTAGTAAAAAGCTATTACGGGTAAAAAACTATTACTGATAAAAAACGGGTAAAAAAATGATGCTTTTCGGGCAGAGTCTTTGCACAGCTTAGGTTAATATCTACAGGTTTACTTCGTTAAAGAGTTGAAATGTGATGATACCCAACTGGATAGCCGCACCGCTGCTGTTATTGGTCTTCTTTGTGCCCGGTTTTGCGCACGCCGATCCGCTACAGCGTATTTATAATGACTGGCAGGTAAGTTGCGACAATATAAATCGCTGTTCGGCGAGAAGTTCGCAGGACAGTCAGGGGCTGGTTTTACAGCTCACCCGCGAGGCAGGGCCAGAAGGCCGAGCCAGCGTCAGCATTGATTTTCAGCGTAACAATGACGAACAAAGTACCGATCTACCCATTGCTAACCGTTTGATGCTTAACGGTAAAGCGCTGACTTTTAACCGCCGTGAGTGGGACGTGGGCAAAAAGCACATTGCCAGCATTAATCGCGTGGTGGTCAGCGAGTTTGTTAACACTATCCGTGACGGCAGCAGCATTCAGCTCGGCGGCAAGCTCGAGGCGCAGCAAACGACGCATCCAGGTATTTCTCTTAACGGTTTAAAAGCGGCGTTGCTGGCTATCGATCAGCAGCAGTCACGCGAAGGGACTAAAACCGCGTGGGCGAGCCGAGGCAACAAGCCGATTACTGCCGTGCCTCCCGCACCCGCCGTGCCTGTGATGCCGCGTTTTAGTGAACCTCATCCGCTTTCCGACAGCGAAATTTCGGCTATCACACAGAACACGGCCAGCAACATCGAGAATAACGACTGTAGCCTCGACCCTTCCGAGCGTGAAGTACATCTCTTCCCGTTGACGAATGACAAGGCGCTGATGACGGTTAACTGTGATATGGGCGCGTATAATCTGTACGTGCTGGGCTACATCGTGTCGCGTCAGGCACCGTACAAAGCCGAAAATCTGGTGCTCACGATGCCGTTTAAGGCCGGTGAAGACGATCAGCCACCCGAGCTGATCAATGCTGATTTTGATGAAAAAAGCGGGATTCTTTCGACGCTCGACAAGGGCCGTGGACTAGGTGATTGCGGCGTATCATCACGGTGGGTCTTTGATGGCAAAGCTTTCACGCTTGCAGCGTATGCATCCGAGCCGAGTTGTGATGGGTATAGTCGGAGCGGGGAGTGGCCGACCTTATGGGTTTCGAGATAGATTTTAAAATCTATTGGCAAACTTTTAAGTTCAAGGTCAACGGATTTTGACCTGAAATCTTTTAAATTCAAGTTCAACTGCATGCGCTTCGCTTACTGCGCGGCGGCGCAGACCGCCTCAAGAGGCGCAATCGGGTTTAGATTTGAAAATCTAACAGCAAACTTTTAAATTCAAGTTCAACTGCATGCGCTCCGCTTACTGCGCGGCGGCGCAGACCGCCCAAAAGGTATGCCAAGGTGCACTGAACCCCAAAACTTGGACACCTGTTTTTATTACAACTTTTCACTATGAACCCGGTATTCCACCGGGCTCAT